>JBLWQS010000036.1:0-9943 GCA_048452705.1 Acidimicrobiia bacterium | reverse complement strand
GGAGTTGAGGGAGAGATTCGTGACCGCCGGTGGACCGGGGATACGCGTCGGAGCCTCAGGGAGGTCCACGTCCGTCGGCTCCTCTAGCCCGTACTTCACCAGCAAGTGGTGGAAATCCCGCTGATAGAAGATCTTGCAGCGCACGTCCGGATAGAGCTCGCGCAATCGGCGCACTTTGCCGTTCTTCTTGGTGACGAGCTTCTGGTTCATCGTCGTGATCTCGATGAACAGATCGTCATCCGGCAGATAGAAGTCGGGTCGGAACTGCTTCGTGGCGACGCCGACGCCGTTCCATTCGATGGCGAAAGCCCTCGGTTCGTACTCCCAGGGAACGACGTAGAAGTCGAGCAGGCGCGCGAACTCTCGCTCGCTTGAGTGGGCGAACTTGACCTCGTCGGCCGGTTCTGCGAGGAGATCGTCGATTACTGAGCCGCTGCCTTCGATGCCTTCACCTCTTGCTCGCTCGGAATCGCGCGATCCGGGAACAGGCGGTGGATCTCACCGACCAGTTCTTGTTGTACCGGTCCGACCGCGATGCCGAAGACACCCTGGCCACCTCGGAAAACGTCGACGACCTCCGATGGACTGTGTGCCGCGTAGATCGTCTTGCCGTCAGAGAGCAGCGTGACGTTCGAGAGGGGGCTCTCCGAAGCGAGTTCATCCCGCAGGATGTCCATCGCCTTGCGGATCTTCTTCAACGACATGCCGGCATCGAGGAGGCGCTTGACCACCTTGAGTTGCACGATGTCGGGGAACGCATAGAGACGCTGGCTCCCCGATCCCGTCGCCTGTTGGAGTGACGGCGTGATGAGCCCGGTCCGGGCCCAATAGTCGAGCTGACGATATGTGATGCCGACCAGATTGCACACCTGAGGGGCTCGATACCCGTCGATGGCCTGGTCGGTCCTGCTGTCCACCATTTCCGTGTGCCTCCCAGTTCGCACAGCTTACATGAACGTAATTTCGCCGCCTGAAACTACGGCGGTGAAACTAGGACCGAAGGACGGGCGTTGTCAACAACCCTTGTGGATAAGTCGGTCGCTGCACGGATTTCAGCGCTACGAAGTTGCGTCGTGCTCGAAGTCTTCGGGTGTGATGTCGTCGAGGAACTCGCGGAACCGCTCGATCTCGGCTTCCTCGTTGTCGTCGTGAATCTCGATGCCCGCCTCGTCAAGCAGCGCTCTGGACGCGAAGACTGGTGCACCTGATCTTGTGGCCAATGCGATAGCGTCCGAAGGCCTTGAAGAGATCGTCAACTCCTCGCCGTCGGATTCGATGACGAGATCAGCGAAGAACGTGCCTTCGTCCAGCGACGTCACGTCGACGCGTTCGATGTCTGCCCCGAGAGCGTCGAGCAGGGACTTCATCAGATCGTGTGTGAGGGGGCGTGCGGTCTCGATGCCCTCGAGTGCCAGGGCGATGGCTGTAGCCTCGGGTGTTCCGATCCATATCGGCAGATAGCGGGTGCCTTCGCGTTCTCTGAGCAGCAGAATCGGCGTGTTCGTAGGAAGCTCTATTCGAACACCGACGACTTCCATGGCAACGCGATCGCTCATGCAATCAGCCTATCACCAGCGGACGGTCGGTCCGGTACGGAACCGCTCAGGCGAACACTCGTCGGCCGAACGAATCCGGATCCGCGGTAAGCACAGAGAGATCCATCACGGCCCAGACGGAGGAGACGTTTCGATAGCGGCCCTGCCAATCCATGCCGTATCCGAGAAGGAACTCATCTCCGACCTCGAAGCCACGATGTTCCACCGGGACCTCCACGATCCGTCGCTTCGCCTTGTCGAGGAGAGCGACCGTCGTAACGCTCTTGGCCCCTCGGGCCATCAGCATCTTGCGCATCGTTACAAGCGTCAGGCCCGTGTCGACGATGTCTTCGACGATCAACACCGATCGGCCCTCGACCGGAACGGAGAGATCCATCGCTATCGACACCCTCCCCTCCCGGCCGAAGCGGGTCAGGCTGAGGAAATCCACTTCGATGGTCAGTGGGAGATGTCTGGTGAGGTCGTTGAGGAACGGTATCGATCCTTTGAGCACCCCGATCACCACCGGGTCGGGGTCGGTCAAGCTCGCGGTGACTTCCTCTCCGAGCTCTGCTATCCGTCGCTGGAGGGTCGCTTCGTCGATGACCTCGACATACGGGTCGGTCATCGGTCGCCACCGGCCACACTCGGCAGAGCGGACTTCAACCACTCGGTTATCAGCGCCGCCTTCGGAAGATCGGTCAACGACGACATGCGCCACCGTCCGTCATCGATCCGCTGCATCGCTGCGAGACGACGCTCTTCTGAAGCGGTCAATCCAAGATCCGCGCTGACGGTCGCGCCGCCACCTTGTTCGGAGAAGAAGGGTCGGAGCCAGCGATCGCGAAGGCCGTACGTGCCGTATGCCCAGTCGATGAGTTCACGACTGTCGCTGAAGTGGTCGTCAGATCCCATGACCACGGTGACGATCCTCCGTGGTCCGCGTTCGGTGACGCCGAGCAATACCTTGTTCGCGAAGGGCGTGTCGCCGGTCTTCAAGCCCACGACCCCGGGATAGGTGCCGAGGAGCCGGTTCGTGTTGTTGACCTGCCGGGTTTTGCCGGTCGGGTCCTCCGGCATCTTGATCGTCTTGATCCGGGCGATCTGTTGGATGTCCGGATAGTCGAGCGATGCAACGGTCATCGTGACGAGATCATTGGCGGTTGAGAAGTGGTCGGCATGATCGAGTCCGTTGGGATTCGCGAAGTGGGTGTCGCTCATCCCGAGTTCCGCAGCACGGGCGTTCATCTTCGCAACGAACGAATCGATGTCGCCGTCGCCAACATGCCATGCAAGTGCCAAAGCGGCGTCGTTGCCGGACCGCACCAGCATGGCGACGAGCAGGTCGTAGACCGACCATTGTTCCCCTGCCACGAGACCGGCGCTTGACCCGCGGCTCGACGTTGCCATCGCAGGAACCGTGACGATCTCATCGATCTCGGCCTCGTCGAGGACGACCATGGCGGTCATCACCTTGGTGACCGATGCCATCGGACGACGCTCGTCGACGTTCCACGTTGCCAGCATCACACCTGCGGTCTGGTCGTAGACGGCCCACGCGTATGCGCTGACCTTGGGAGGTACTGGAGGCACGACCGGTTCTATCGGCATCGTGGCGAACGATCCGAGGGGTGCGAGGAGCGCGAATACGAGGGCGGCTGTGGCTGTAGAGATCATCGTTCGAGGAGGCCCCGAAGCCTACCCCGGGCAATACTTTCTTGAAGCACTGCAGCAGCCTGAGCACAGTCCGCCAGAGTCTCGGCCGCCCGATGCCGGTTCTCCGGGTTCCGGTGGCGGAGCAACGGGGCAACGAGTTGGCCCAGAAGATCGGTCTGCCGATCGGCCGCGAGCCGTATCAACCGCAGATGTCGTACCTCCAGGCCGTGGTTGAGGAGGCGATGCGTTGCCCGAGCGATAGAGAGATCATGATCACGGAACACTTCGGTTCCGTCGGGGAGTTTCATCGGTTCGAGGATCCCGGCTTCGATGAGACTGGTGAGGTGATGGGCGGACAACCCGGAGGATCGCATCAGTTCGGCCGGTGTGAGCGATACGCCCGAAGTCGCGAAGTAAGCCTCCGGCGGGGGCCCCGTTTCGGGTGAGACCGGTGACTCGTCTCCGTGCTCCCATGCTGCGAGTTTCGACTTGATCACCTTCAAGGGCAGGTAGTGATCGCGCTGCTCCTTCAAGACGTATTCGATGCGGCGGACGTCTTCCTCCGTGAAGATCCGATAGCCCGATGCTGATCTACTCGGCTCAACCAGGCCCTGACTCTCGAGGAATCTCAGCTTCGAGACCGTGACATCTGGATATTCGGATTTGAGGAGGTTGATGACCTCACCGATGCTGCGCGTGCGGGCGGCCCGCAGCGGTACGGTGGACATCAGATGTTCCCGCGGGCGACGATGAGATGGAACTTGCCGATGATCACTTCATCGCCTGCCGAGAGTGCATACGCATCCGCCCACGAACCGTTGACGTACGTGCCGTTCGTAGAGCCGAGATCCTGGATCCGGAGTACGCCGTCTTCGATGCAGAAACGCGCGTGTTCACGGGAGACCGTGATGTCTCCAAGGAAGATGTCGCAATTCGCTCCTCGACCGGCGATCGTGTCACCGTCCGCAAGAACGTAGGTCAATCCGGCTTGCGGTCCCGTTTCAACGATGAGTGCCCAGCCGAAGGCGCCGGCGACGGTGCTACCGGACGCGCCGCTCGCAGAGGCGTCGCGAACAGGGCTGAAGGTGATGGTTGGATCTCGTTCGACGTCCGGTTCTTGCTGTTCATCATGACGTGCCATGCACCCATGCTACAACAACCCTCTACCGTTCCTTGAGGGTTTACATGAGTAGTGAGTAGTGAGTACTGAGTATCGAGTACCGGTCGGACCTGTCGCCGGTCCCTGGTCCCCTACTCTTCGGTGAACGCCGCATAGGCAACCGGGTCCATCAGGGCATCGAGGCTGGCGGCGTCGGTCGGGGTGATCGTCACGAACCAGCCGGCGCCGAACGGATCGGAGTTGACGAGTTCGGGGGCGTCCATCAACGGCTCGTTGACGGTCGCGACGACCCCCGAAAGCGGGGCATAGACGTCGTTCACCGACTTCGTTGACTCGACCTCTGCGATGCTCTCCCCTGCCTCGACGCTGCGGCCGACGTCGGGGAGATCCACGTACACGATGTCGCCGAGGGCATCTTGTGCGTACTCGCTGATGCCGACGGTCACGGCGCCGTCACTCTCAAGGCGGATCCACTCGTGGTTTTCCGTGTATCGAAGGTCCTCTGGAATCTGCACGGGCGTCTCCTGTTCACTCGGGTGTCGTGAGTCTACCGGGTTGGGTCGGACGTCTCCGCCGTCGCGATCGCCGATCGCATGTCACCGAGGTAGCTGAATGCGACGATGTAGTACGTCACGAGTCCCGGAACACCGATAGCGAGGGAAACCCACCACAGCCACACCATGTCGAGTCCATCGGCGATGTAGAACGTCGTGATGGAGAAGTAGAGCAGCAGCGTCGCAAGCTTGCCGAGCCATCGCACGTCGAGCCGTTTCACGCCCTTTGACCATCCGTAGGCCGCACCGGTGCCGATGACGATCTCCCTGATGATGATCGCCCAGCCAAAGGCCCACGGGAGGACACCGGTCATCAACCCCAGGATGACGGCGACTGCGACGGCGAGTCGGTCGGCGATCGGGTCGAGCATCTTCCCGACTTCGGTGACCTGATCGAAGCGTCGTGCGATGTACCCGTCGATCCAGTCGGTAGCACCGATGACTCCCAGGAGCGCCCCTGCCCAGGCGGTCTGCTCGATGAGCACCAGCCAGACGAAGACGGGGATGAGGAGGAGCCGAACGAATGAGACTGCGTTCGGTACGTTCACTGCTCCGTGCACGGCCTACGACACCTGGACGACTCGGAAACGCACACGTGCGATCTCCTCGTCCTCGAATGAGACGACGAAGGCGTAGCCCTTGGCCTCGGTGAACTGGATGTTGTGGAAAGGGCTCACGATCGGAACGATGCTCGTGGCACCCGGCGGGAGGTTCGGAGGCGCACCGACCCGGAGCTTTCCCCTCGCTTCGACATCGAGACCGCGACCGTCCTCGTCCACGAGCGTGATCACGATCTCGAGTTCCCGGTGGCGCTCCTCGGGGTCGATCTCAGCCACCATCGCAAGCGTCAGGTTCCGGTGTACGACGGGCAGCGAACGCGCACTGATCGTGTCGAACCCTCCACCGAGAACGAAGAGTTTGCCTCCTTGGACCTGTGCGGCATCGGCAAGCATCGCCGTCGTAAGTCTCACGTCTGCTTCTCCTTCTCGGATCTGGTCGGCAGGTTCGCACGATACCCGTTCCGGGGAGATCAGTGGACCTTCTCGATCTTCGAAATGGGTCGTTTGCACCATGGACCCCCACGGCGCCCTGTCATACGCTGTGCTCGGGTTTTGGGATAAGGAAGGCACGAAGCGAGGGAGGCGTCGTGCCGTTCCAACCGGCTGAGCCGATTGTGCCATTGCGTGAGAACGACCCGGACGCGGTCGATCTCATCCCGATGCTCGAAACGCCGAACCCTCCGTCATCGCGCTACGAGCGAAATTCGGGTGGACTCCCCCGACTCGAGGATGACCCCGGATGGTCGCCTCCGACCTTCGAGGCCACATCGCCGATCCTGGACGAGCCCGCACCGCGGTGGTTCGATCGCTTCCGCAGCTGATACCGGAACGGCAGTGGATTCGAGTCGCGTCAGAGGCCGATGTGCCAGTACTCGCGCCCCTCTCCGATGCCGCGGACGACAACCATCTCGACATCGTTCTTGCCGTCCACGAAGGCGTCTGGGGGGATCATTGCACCGTACTCCGTCTTGCCCTCAGCGGACTGGCTGGAGCGCGTGATCGCTTCGATGCGACCGTTCACGACGACGGCGAGGATGAGGGCGTCTCCGTCGGAACCTGGCCTCTCAATCGTTCCACTGATCCATGCGGGCAGGAACGGGCCGTCCACGTCGACATCTCCGAACGCGTTGAGATCCCTGATCGTCGCCGTAATGCCGCCGTCGGTCCGCACGTCGAACTCGTCGATCCGATGACCGAGCAGGTCGGCGTAACCGGGTGGTGTGAGCCCGAACGGTCCATCGCTGCCGAAGTGATCGATCTTACGAGCGGCAACCGCCCGGGCTTCTGAACCGTCGGTTCCGAAGACGACGTCGCCTTCGCTCCCCCCGATCCGGCTCTGCATCCGCTCCGGCCTGCCGTCTTCGAACAGCGACGTACCGTCGGTCGTCCACGGCAGGTCGATCCCGAGCACGAACGCGATCGTGGGCAGGACGTCGACGGTCTCCGCTCGATAGTCATCGATCCCTCCCTGCTCCTGATGAGGACGCTTGATGAAGAGCGGGATTGCGGCGATGTCGCCGATGGTCTCCTCGGTCGCGATTCGCCGGTGGGGGATCCCGGGTCGCACGGCTATCCCATGGTCGGCCAGGACGAGGATCATCGTGTCTTCGTAACGTCCAGCCTCTTCGAGTCGGCTGATCAGATCGGCTACGACACGATCGGCATACCCGACCTGGGAGAGGTGCTGCTGGTAGGCCTGATCGACGAGCCACACGTCATCGCCCCAACCGGGGCTCTTGCTCCCCGGGGCCGCGTCGGGTGCCGAGTACGTTTGACCCGATGGGAGATACGTCCATGGGACGTGAGGAACAAGTGCGTGGAGGAAAGAGAGTCGCGGCTCGCTGCCGGCCTCTCCGATTTCGTCTGTGAACTGGGCGATCGGCTGACGGCGATCCGCGGAATACGTCAATTCCTGGAAGCGTGCGGTGATGTCGAACTCGCCGTCAGCGTTCCCGCCGGAGAAATTGGACCACGTCGTGTCGATCGGAGGAAGCTCGTCCCCCATGTCGTCCGGGAGGAACAAGTGACCGGAGACGACCCTGAGATCGTTGATCAGGGCACTCCACCGTTCAACGGCCGGCCGTACGGGGCGGCTGGTGTTCTCACATGCGTACTCTGGACAGAGATCGGTCACGGCCTCTCGAACCTGGAGATCGTACGAATCTGCCAGCAGCGTGAAGAGCGTGAATGGATGGTCACCGGCCGTCGGTAGCTTGCCTGCGGGCGGGTTCTTCCCCGAGAGAATGGCGGGGAGGGAATTCTCCGTCTGTTGCTGCACGGTAATGGCATTCCTGAACCAGGTTCCGTCCTCGGCGAGTCGGGCGAAGCCTGGGTAGATCTCCTCCTCGATGTTCCCGTTCTCGTCCATGAGGGACGCGACCGGGAATTCATCGAAGACGACCATCACGATGGAGGCGGGGTTCTCGACAGTGATCTAGATGGCTGTGCGATCTCGTTCGATGCGAAGACGAGTTGGGAGACCGAGGACCCGAAGAGGAACAGACCCAGGACGACGATGGATGAGATTGCGGCGAAACGCCCAACCGAACGACCGGGCTGGTACCGGTAGTACGCGTATGCCAGGAATGCGCCGGCTGTGACGGAGAGCACGATCTCGAGCCAAGCAGGGAGTCTGGCGGCCGGTGTGTGTGAAATGATCTGGAGGGCGAGTATGCCTCCGAGGATCGCGAGCACGATCGCATGCAGGACAGTGCCCGTTGGTTGATGCAGTTTGCGAATCCCGGCGATCCCGAGTCCGATGGCCAGCGGTATCCCGATCGTCAGCAGGACAGCAAGGAGAACGATGTCGAGCGGTGGTGCCGCCTGGGCGAGGAAGAACTCAGCGTTTCGACCGAGGAGGTCGAGGAGGGGTTGCGCAACGGCGAGCACAAAGAGGGCGACACAGGACAGAATCACATCAATCGATCCGACCTCCGCTGCCTCCGTCGTGGAGGTGTCGACGGTCACCGTCAGCCGATCGGTCGGAGGGCGAACAATCGCCGGGTGCGGCCGGGCAATTCGTGTTCACGCTCGATCACGAAGCGTTCCTCCAGGTACAACCGCAGATCCGATTCGTTGTAATCCCTGTGGATCTCATGGGGTTTCTTGTTGACGGTGAGTGCCCGGACCATTGGATCGTTCGGCGAAACGAACTCGAGGATCACCCTCGCTTCCAGGCTCGCCAGCCAGTCGACGACCGCTTGTAGCGGGATATTGCGTCCTATCACCAGGTGATGGATCACGGCCAGACAGAGGATGAGATCCGGGGACGAGCGGTCCACGAGGGGCGGCCGCTCGAGTCCGCGCCACCCGATGCCGGGTGATGGGTCGGCCAGATCCTGAACCATCGGTAGGACATTGTCGATGCCATGTGTTGAGAGCGACTGATAGAACTCGTCGAGAATCACATCGTCGGCGTCGAGTGCAACCACGTAGTCCGCGGTCCCTGCGGCCAGTTCCGAGAAGTAGCCGTCGTTGGCGCCGATATCCCAGACGAGAGTTGGCGCTTCGCTGTCCAGCGCGTGCGCTATGAATGCCGCCTTGCCCTCCCGGTGGGCCTGCACATGGTCGCATTCGGTTGCGTACCGGTTCCAACGCGACGACCCGGGATTCCACTCGAGATCGCTCACAATGCGGCGGAGACCGTTGACGTTCGACTCGATCATCTCCTTGTTGAACCCGGCTTCCTTCAGTTCGGAGCGTACGTCCCGACCCCCACCGTGGCCCCGCCGTTCGGCGCGAGCCGGAAGGGTCACGTGGAGCAGACCGCTCTTGCGGATCAGATCCCGCGATGACATGACCCGCCGCATTTGCTCGGCGGTGAGGCCATCCGGTTGGCCACGCAGCCAGGGTTGAAACGGAATCCCGACATGTGCCGTCAGCATCAGCGGATACAGGTACTGACTGAGAAACTGGCGGTAGCCGACCCAGATGTCGCCCTGCTCGAGTACTTCGAAGGAGCCGATATCGATGAAGACGGGTTTTCCGCCGCGCCACTGAACGTTGAACGGCGTCGAGTCCTTGAGGATCATGTCCTCAGCGAGGGCAGCCGAAAGGAGGTCGAGTTGGAGCATGGCGGCGTCCCGCAGCATCGAGAAGGTCCACTCATACGGGTACGAGACGACGGGGATCCGCTCATGCCTCAGGACCCCGGCCCATTCATCACCGTCGATCGGCTTCATGCCGTCCGCGGGTTCCGTTCCCACGATTCGACCCGTTGCAACCCCCTCAGCGAAGAATCGGGTCGCTGCGAGTTTCCGCCAGTTCTCCATGGAGCGATGGTCAAGTGCCCGGTAGACCTCGCCATCCTGGTGGAAGACACGGCTTCCGGGGTCCCGGAACGAGCCATGGTTGGCCTCACGGCCTGGATCGCTCCCGGTCATTCGAAAACCACGCGACGTGGGGCAAGGGGTAGATCGTCCATCATCATGGGGCGAGCGTCAATCCGCCGACGGATTCGGTGTGGTGGACTTGTTGACTGCGTCAGGAGCGGTCTCCTGTTCCGCTTCGACCGGCTCC
>JBLWQS010000035.1:0-10021 GCA_048452705.1 Acidimicrobiia bacterium | reverse complement strand
CGCGTTCCCCCGTCCTTCGGCCGAGGGGACATGGTCTGGATACCGAATACGGATCACGGATTACGGATTGCGGATTACGGATTACGGATTACGGATTACGGCGAGCGCAGCGAGCCCTCAGTACAACTCGTAGGCTCCGTCTATCAGACGATCTCGTACGCCATCCCAATCGGCGAGGGACTCTTTGACGATCACCTCGACGGTGGCCTCGTCGGTGCCGCCGGCGGTTTCAACGTGGACGATCTGTGGCTCTGTCACCGGGCGCCCAATCGAGGAGAGCATCCGAATCGTCGTCTCAGTGGCGTCGGTCTCATCGATGACACGCCGCGAGATGTCCTCGGCGAAGGCGTGGTAGGTCTTGCCGACATGGGCGGCCGGGTTCTTGCCTGCCGTCGCTTCGAGGCTCATCGGTCGGTACGGCGTGATCAGACCCCCATAGCGGTTTCCCCGCCCGACCTGCCCGTCGTCGCCTGCCTCAGCCGAGGTGCCGGTGAGGGTCAGGTACTGCGAGTCGGATGTGTCGGCCTGATTGACTCGAACGGTTGTGCCGTTACCGAAGCCATCGCGAACGAGGGCAAGGGCATCGATCCGGACGCGTTCGATGACGGTGTCGTAGGCGTCACGATCGTCGACTCGGCGAGCCAAGACCGGAACCGCGACTGTGACGACGACCTCGTCTCCCTGACGTGCTCCCATGACTTTGATGTCACGGCCGATCGGGACGTCGGCCCGGTAAGCCGCCGAGTTGAGATAGTGCTCGAGTCGGTACACGACGTCTTCAAGCGGAGAGAAGGGAAGCGAGACGGCTGCGAACGACGTGTCGTTCGACATCGGTGCGGCTTCGCGGTGTCCCCGATTGACCACATCGGCGAGGTCCGCGGAAGCCTGATTGAGCCACAGCTCGACCTCGAATGCCTCCGGCGTTGCATCGGGAAGAAGCGTGAGGAGGCGCCGTCTGGTGTCGGCCGTCAATACTTGAAGATCGGGCTTCCAGTCGTCGGTGAAGTTCACCTTTCCGACGAGGACGAGCTTCGAGTGTTTGGTGTGTTCGCCACCGCCGAAACCGATGTCGACCGAACCGGCAGCGAAGATCGCCTTGTCGACGTTGAAGTGCTGGACCCGGCCGGTCTGTTCGAGCGACGAGCGTGCCAGATCCCGAGCGAGTTCTTCGGCAAGGTGATCGCAGATCGTGTCCGGGTGGCCGGTCCCCTTGCGTTCGACGAATTCGACGGGCGGGTCGTACGTCGCGCGACTGGTGATAGTGAGGTTCATGGGGCTCCAGAGTGGGCGCGAATCGTACCGGTGGTCCGACTCAATCTGAGGCCGTTCGGCCCCAACGTTCGCGGTGGATCGCGTCGGCCCGCCGACCCCGAGCGAGGGAACCCGAGCGTCGATCCGGTGCCGGATGTCCGATGGTGACGATGCCGATCGGAGCGACGTCATCGGGGATGTCAAGCAGCTTGGACAGATCTGCGAGGTTGTGAGAACCGAGGAAGCCGGCGGCAAGACCTTCGTCGACGGCAGCGAGGAGCAGCAACATCATCGAAGCTCCGGCGTCCACCCACCAGTAGGGGACGGGCCATCCCTCTTCGCTCCCCGTGACACCATCCGGACCGCCCTTGTCGGGTTCCCGGTAGCGTTCGAGATAGGCGTCCTTGCTGACACAGACGACGACATGAACCGGTGCCCGCGAGATCCACGGGTCGAAACCGTCGGTGACATACTCGTCCTGGTTGGCGAGTCGGGCGATCTCCCGGCGTCGATCCTGGTCTGTGACCACGACGAAGGACACGCCCTGTGAGAATCCAGCGCTCGGCGCCCTCTGTGCTCGATCGAGGATACGATCGAGGACGTCCCCGTCCACCGGATCGTCCGTGTAGTTACGGACCATCCGGCGACGGCGAACAACCTCGCCGAACTCCATGTCAGAGTTCGTTCAGTGCGGCATGGATGTTCTCGAGGGCTACTTTCGCGTCCGAGAAGAGCATCATCGTGGACGGCATGTAGAACAACGGATTGTCGATGCCGGCGAAGCCGGGGGAGAGACTCCGCTTAATGACGACCGTGGTGGCGGCCAGGTCAACGTCGAGGATCGGCATCCCGTAGATCACGCTGCCGGCTTCACGCGCCGACGGGTTCACGACGTCGTTCGCCCCGATGATCAACGTCACGTCCGTGTGTGGGAACTTCGGGTTCGACTGGTCGAGGTCGAGGAGCACGTCGTATGGGACGTCGGCTTCGGCGAGGAGGACGTTCATGTGACCCGGCATGCGCCCCGCCACGGGGTGGATCGCATACTCGACAACCACATCACGCTCCTCGAGCGCTGTCGCCAGTTCACGCGCGGCGTGCTGGGCCTGCGCCACTGCCAGACCGTATCCGGGAACGATGATCACCTTCTGCGCGTATGCGAGGGAGATCGCGACGTCCTCAGGTGTCGCGCTGTTCACCGGCTTGTCGCCGGCGTCGATCGGAGCAGCACCTTCCGTGCCGAAGCCTGCGAAGAGCACGTTCGCGATCGAACGGTTCATCGCTTCGGACATCTGGACCGTCAGGATGAATCCTGCCGCACCAACGAGTGCGCCGGCGATGATCAGGCCCTGGTTCCCGATAACGAACCCGGCCATCGCCGCGGCGACTCCGGAGAGCGAGTTCAGCAACGAGATAACGACCGGCATGTCGGCGCCACCGATCGGAATGACCCCGGTCACGCCGAGCACCACGGCGATTGCAGCGAGAATCCAGTAGCCCATCGGTTCGTTGAAGGCGATGGCCCACACGGATGCCGCAGTCATCAGGATGACGAGCATGAGGTTGAAGTAGGGACCGCCCGGCAGAGCGACCGGCTTGCCGCTGATGATCCCCTTGAGTTTGCCGTAGGCGACGAAGCTTCCGGAAAGGGTGACAACACCGATCGCGATCGACAAAGCGACGGTGACCTCGGTCTCGGTCGCATACTGCACGTCTGTGCCGACGATCGTGTCGGTCGCGATGATGGCGGCGAACGCGACGAGGGCGGATGCACCGCCACCGAAGCCGTTGAACGCGGCGACGAGTTCGGGCATCGACGTCATCTGCACCTTGAGAGCGAGGACCGCGCCGACGGCTCCACCGATCAGGGCTCCAAGGATGATCACCCACCAGAGGGCGTTCAGCGCATCCGACTGTCCCGCCTGGTCGAAGACATAGACGAGCGTGACGACAGACGCCAGGAGCATGCCGACGGCAGCGATCTGGTTGCCGCGCCGTGCCGTTCTCGGCGAGCCAAGACCCCGGAGACCGAGGATGAACAGAACACCGGAAAGGAGGTAGAGAAGAGCGGTCATTTCTTCGCCACCGGCTTCTTCTTGAACATCTCGAGCATGCGGTCTGTCACGAGGAAGCCGCCCGCGACGTTGATCATGGCGAAGGCCATGGCGAGGACTCCGAGGATGATCGCGAAGGGTCCATCAGCGAAGGCGGCAGCGATGATGGCGCCGACGATGGTGATGCCTGAGATCGCGTTGGCCCCCGACATGAGGGGGGTGTGCAATGTCGGTGGAACCTTCGAGATGACCTCGAAGCCGATGAAGGCTGCGAGCACAAACACGATGATCCCCTGAATGAACTCGGGACTCACGAGGCCTCCTCTTCCAGGCCCATGGCCGTTCGGGTACGGGGGTTGACGATCTGGCCCTGGTGGGTGATCGTTGCAGGACCGGCAACCTCGTCTTCGAGGTCAACGGTGAAGCCGTCTTCGGTGCGCCAGCGACCAGCAAGTTCCTGCAGGTTGCGTGCGTACATGCGGCTGGCATCGGTGGCGACACGGCTCGGCAGATCGATCGGCCCGTAGATGGAGACGCCATCGACATCGACCATCTCGCCGGGGCGAGAACCCGCGACGTTGCCGCCCGACGACGCTGCCATGTCCACGATCACCGCACCGGGATGCATCGCGGCGACCATGTCGGCTGTGATCAAGAGCGGTGCGGGACGACCCGGAATCTGAGCGGTCGTCACGATCAGGTCGGACTCGGCGACGAACTTGGCGAGCGTCTCCTGCTGCTTCGCAGCGGTCTCTGCATCGACTTCCTTGGCGTAGCCGCCTTCGTCCATCTTCTGCGTGGGCGCTTCGACGAACTTGGCGCCGAGGCTCTCAACCTGTTCCTTCGTCTCCGGTCGAATGTCGTAGGCATAGACGATGGTGCCGAGTCGCTTGAGCGTCGCGATGGCCTGAAGGCCGGCGACACCGACGCCGAGCACGAGGGACCGGGCCGGCGGGATCGTCCCAGCAGCGGTGACGAGCATCGAGGGGAACTTTGGTGACTCGGCCATAGCTAGGAGCACGGCGGCGTAGCCGGCGACGTTCGCCTGTGACGACAAGGCGTCCATGGCCTGGGCCAGGGTCGTGCGCGGAACCGCTTCGACGGCGAGCGCTGTGACGTTGCGCGCAGCCAGTGCCTCGACAAGGTCGGTCGCCACGAACGGGTCGAGGAACCCGACGAGGACTGCACCTTCCGGTATCAGCCCGATCTCTTCGATCGTTGGCTGGCCGACCCTGAAAACGAGATCGGCGTCGTGTGCCGTCGCCGAATCGGCGACGATCGTTGCTCCTGCCTCGACGAGCGTCTCATCGGGGAAGCCGGCGGCCTTACCCGCTCCGGTCTCCACGCGTACGTCCCAGCCCCATCCGGTGAACACCTTGATGGAGGCGGGAACGACGGCGATACGACGCTCGTGATCGGCACGTTCGAGTGGTATTCCTAGTCGCATCGGCGGGAACGGTAACGGAACTCGTGCTACATAGGAATTCCTGGTGAATTCCCGCAATCCGGGCAATGCGACCCTTGCCTCGGATGCGTGTTCATGGCATGGTCGGAGGAACGGAGGAACGATGCGCAGACAACTGCTCGAAAGCCCCGGATCGGTCGCCGGATGGCCACTCAGATGTGCCGAGATCGATGATCTGGAACCGGCTCGCGGAGAGATCACCATCGGCGTGGCGGCATGCGGTGTGTGTCGAACCGACCTTCAGATCGTCGAGGGCGATCTCGCCGCCCGCACGCTGCCCATCGTTCCCGGCCACCAAGTCGTCGGCCGGGTGCTGCGCGTCGGCGACGGCGTGTCCAACTGGGCGGTAGGGGAACGTGCCGGTGCTGCTTGGCTGGGTGGCGCGTGCGGGTCCTGTGCCTATTGCGACGCCGGGTTTGAGAACCTCTGCGCCGATGCAGAATTCAACGGATGGGATCGTGACGGCGGCTACGCCGAACAGGTCAACGTCCGTGCCGACTACGCCTTGCGAATACCGTCGTCGTTCTCCGACATCGACGCGGCGCCGCTGCTCTGCGGAGGCATCATCGGATACCGATCGCTGAAGATCTCAGGCATCCAGCCCGGAGGGAGGCTCGGGCTCTACGGCTTCGGAGCATCGGCACTGCTGGCCATGCAGGTCGCCAAGCACTGGGGGTGCGATGTCTTCGTTGCGACCCGTTCACCGAGTGAGCAGCAGCGCGCGATCGAGATGGGAGCCGCGTGGACGGGTTCGTATCACGACCGACCGCCTGTGACTCTCGATGCAGCGGTCACGTTCGCGCCGGCCGGCTATGTCGTTGTCGAGGCACTGAAATCCGTGGTCCGCGGGGGTACGGTCGCCATCAACGCCATTCACCTCGACCGGATACCCGAATTCGGGTACGACCTCTTGTGGGGTGAGCGTCAGATCCGCAGCGTCGCGAACTTCACGCTCCAAGACGCCAAGGAGTTCCTCGAACTTGCCGCCGGAATCCCGATCCAGACCGTGCCAGACGTCTACCCACTCGCGGATGCCAATCTTGCGCTCCACCGGCTGAAGGACGGCCTGGTCGAGGGCGCTGCGGTGTTGGAAGTGGGAAGCAGCAAGTAGAAGGCACCGCAGGGCGCATAGCTAAGTAGGGTGTCTGCCTCTGACCGACCGAGAGGCGCCTCATCGACGACGATCTCGAGAAGACGACCGCGACGAACCACGGGACGGCGATTCTTGCCGTGCTGTCTGCTGCGATGTTCGTCTATGTCATCGACACCACGTTGATGAATGTCTCCATCTCAGCCCTCGTCGAGGACCTCAACACGACGGTCGGACAAGTCCAGGCGGCCATCACCCTGTACACCCTGACGATGGCCTCGTTCATGCTCACCGGTGGGAAACTCGGCGACATCTGGGGATCGAAGCGTGCCTTCCGGATCGGCCTGGTCATCTACGGGATCGGCACAACGATCACGGCCTTCGCCCCGACCATCGGTTTCGTCATGTTCGGTTGGTCGATCCTCGAAGGGCTGGGGTCGGCGCTCATCGTCCCCGCCATCAACACGCTGGTGCGTGCCAATTTTAAGGGATCGAAGCGTGCATCGGCATACGGGATCCTCTTCGGTGTCGCAGCCGCCGGCGCCGCGTTCGGTCCGCTCATCGGTGGCTGGCTCACGACGTATCTGAGCTGGCGGGTCGCCTTCGGCGCCGAGGCGCTCATCGTTCTCGGGGTGCTCCTCGCTTCGGGGCTCATCACCGACGCGCCGGCGGTCATCCCGAAGCCGAAACTCGACCTCGTTGGAGTCGGTCTCTCGGTGTCCGGCATGGGCCTCTTCGTGTTCGGGATCCTGCAGACCACAAGCAGGGGATGGCAGGATCCGCTCGTCCTCTCCATGATTGGACTTGGCATCCTGCTGATGGGGGCCTTCGTGTGGTGGGTGAGGAAGATGGAGGCTGAGGATCGTCCTGCACTCGTTCATCCATCGATCTTCCGGCATCGGACCACATCGGCAGGCCTCCCGATTCTCTCGACCCAGACCTTCGCTCAGGCAGGATTGCTGTTCCTGATCCCCCTCTTCACACAATCGATCCTCGGCTTCGACGCCCTTCAGACGGGGATAACGCTGCTGCCCCTGTCGATCGGCGTACTACTCACGTCGGTGCTCACGCCTTCGCTCGGTCAACGAATCTATCCGAAGTACATCATCCAGGTTGGATTGGTGCTGCTCTTCGTCGGAGGTCTCATCCTCGCGGGATCGCTCGAAGAAGCGACACAAGCAAGTGACATGGCGCTCGGTCTGTTCATCGGCGGGCTTGCGATCGGGCTGATCGTCGGCCAGTTGCCGAATCTGATCCTCAGCGGTGTCGATGCTGAAGAGGCGAGTGAGGCATCAGGGCTTCAGGGAACTGCCCAAAATCTCGGCATGGCTCTGGGAACGGCGGTCATCGGAACCGTCATCCTCAGCGTCGCGATGTCGTCGATCGGCGATGGTGTGACCGACAGCACCGTCGTGCCGGACGCCTTGAAGCCGCAGATTCAGAGTGCACTCGAGGGTGGACTGAACACTGCCGATGCCGAGAGCGTTGAGAGCGAAATCGCGGCTGCGCCCGCCGACGTGCAGGACGAGCTCGGGACGATCTACCACGATGCGGCAGTCGATGGCTTCCAGGGTGCCATCCTCGTGGGGGGCATTGTGGCGCTGTTCGGTGCACTCCTGGCGTTCCGGTTGCCGAAGCAGAAGCTTCCCGGCGACACCAGCGTGGAGCAGATCATCCGGGAGACGGTCCGCAGCCCGGCCATCCCGACGATGCAGTTGGAGATGGACGACCTTCCAAGGTCGCAGAGCCCGTAGCGCCCACCTCGCTGAAGGCATCTTGACGGCTGCATGCAGCGCAGTATGCTGATATGTATGCAGAGTACGAGTGTGCGAATCGATGTTGCGACCCACGAAGAGTTGAAGCGGCTCGCCGCTGAGATGGGCGAGAGCGTTGGAGGAACGGTCGCTCTGGCCGTCCGGCGGCTTCGCCAGGATCGGATTGGTGAGGAGCTAGCGCGTGGCGTGGATCCCGCCGAGAGAGCCTGGCTCGATGCTGACCTCGGGTGACGTCGTAGGGATCGATCTGGGAATGCCTGCCGGGCACGAGGCCGGTCTCCGGCGGCCGGCAATCGTGGTGACGGCTCAGCGGGTGATCGACGCCGGTTCGAACGTCGTCCACGTTGTTCCCCTGACGACGACCAACCGCGGATTCGGGTCGGAGGTCATCATCGAACCGGACGGCCGGAACGGTGTCTCGGCCAGTTCCGCGGCTCAATGCCAGCACGTTCGTTCGGTCTCCGTTGATCGGATCGACGGGGTGCTCGGGAACGTTGGCCCCGTCGCCCTCTCCCACATCCGAGAGATCCTCGGCCTGATTCTGGACATCGGGTGAGACGTGATCTTTGAGCTTTGAGCCGTGAGCCAAGTAGAAAGTAGAAAGTAGAACGAAGGGCACTCTTCCCCACTATCGACTTCGGACTACGGACTACGGACTACCGCGAGCGAAGCGAGCTCAGACAACCGCTGTCAGCCATCCAGGAAGAAGTCCGGCATCAGTTCGGCATCGGGAACATCGGCGTAGGCGGACAGATCGGTCACACCGGCTTCTGCGAGGGCTTCATCGTCGATGTAGAAGTTCCCGGTTGCCTCACGGGCCGAGTGCGTGAAGATCGCATAGGCCGCATCGGCCATGATTTCGGGCGTGCGGGTCCGGCGCATGGCGTCATCACCGCCGAGGAGATTCTGGACGGCTGCGGTGGCGATCGCGGTGCGCGGCCACAGGCTGTTCACGGCGATACCTGCTCCCGCGAACTCGGCCGACATGCCGAGCGTGCACATCGACATCCCGTACTTCGCCATCGTGTACGCCAGGTTGTTGGCGAACCAATGGGGTGACAGGTTCAACGGTGGGCTGAGACTGAGAATGTGAGGATTCTCGGCGTTCTTCAGATACGGGATACACGACCTCGACACGAGGTACGTGCCGCGGGCGTTGACGTCCTGCATGAGGTCGTACGACTTCATCGGCAACTGCTCGGTACCGGACAGGTTGATCGCCGACGCGTTGTTCAGACAGAGATCGATGCCGCCGAACGCCTCGATGGTCTGTGCAACGGCGGCCTCGACCTGGTCGTCGAAGCGGATGTCGCCCACGACGGGGAGTGCATTGCCTCCGGCCTCTTCGATCTCCCGGGCAGCGGTGAAGATCGTTCCCGGGAGTCTCGGGTTCGGATCGGCGGTCTTCGAGATCAGAGCGACATTGGCGCCGTCGGCGGCGACACGCTTGGCGATGGCGAGGCCGATCCCGCGGCTCCCACCGGACATGAACATCGTCTTGCCGGACAGGTTGGACATGTGCGCTCCTTGATTCTGTTCGAACTCAGGCTACTGCCCGATGCCGGGGCAGCAGAGTTGGCGCACCTCTTCCCTGGTCTCTGCATCGAGCGCCTTCAGGGGAGCTCGCATCGTTCCCGGCACGAGGCCCTCCATTTCGGCAGCGGCATACGTTCCTGCCAGCCCGTGGTGTTCAACGGTCGCCGAGATCGCCGACAGGCGGTCCTGTGCGTCGAGGTCCGTTCGTGCGGCGTCCACGAGTTCGGAGGCGTAGTTCGCCGATGCGGTGATCGCTCCGTATGCGCCACGCACGGTTGCTTCGTGGACGATTCGGGATGCACCGGTGTACAGGTAGTAGCCGTCGCCCGCTCCGTCGAGAACAGGGGCCACCCGATCGGGTTCACCGCCCGAGTCCTTCATGCCAACGATGTTCGGATGGCCGGCCAACTCGACTGCCGTGGCGACCGGCAACTCGTACGACGTGACCGCGGGAACCGAGTAGCAGAAGACGGGAACGCCGGAGCTGTCGGCGACCGACAGGAAGAACGATGCGACGAGTTCATGATCCTTGCGGAGGAGGAGCGTCGGCGTGGTGACGAGCACAGCATCGGCACCCGCGTCGGCTGCTTCGACGGTCTGCTGGGTGGCTTGACGGACGGACTGCGCGGAAATGCCCGTCAGGAGGAAGGATGCCGATCCGAGTTCGTCTCGCGCCGTCGCTGTGAGGAGGGCCCGCTCTCCGGCTTCGAGATAGGGCCCCTGACCGGTGGAGCCGCCGATGAGGAATCCCGCGAGTCCTCGGTCGGTGAGCAATCTGAGATTGTGCCGGTGTGCACCGGCATCGATCAGACCTGCACGGTCAAACGGTGTGATCAGGGCGGCCATCGAA
>JBLWQS010000034.1:0-10060 GCA_048452705.1 Acidimicrobiia bacterium | reverse complement strand
CCGGAGGAAGCCGAGCGAGCCCGTCAGGCAACCTTCGATCTCCAGAACGGCCGGCCCGGATACCTGGCACTGTGGCGCCACTATCACGACGTGTCGGTCGCCGAGCAGAAGAAGGACTTCGCCGAGCTTGGTGTCGAGTTCGATCTGTGGCGTGGCGAGAGCACCGTCCACGAACGCCTCGCGCCGCTCGTCGATCGTTTGACGAGCGAGGGTCTTGCCTTCGAGTCCGACGGAGCGATCGTCGTCCAGGTAGGGAAGGATGATGACAAGACGGAGATGCCGCCGCTCCTGCTGACACGCTCTGACGGCTCATACCTCTACTCCACGACGGACCTCGCCACACTCGACCAGCGGATCGAGGAGGGCTACGACCTCATGCTCTACGTCGTCGATGCCCGGCAGGGCCTCCACTTCGAGCAGGTCTTCCGGGCGGCGCGTCTTGCGAGCATCGCTTCGGACTCGATTGGGCTCGAGCACACTGCGTTCGGAACCGTCAACGGACCCGACGGGACTCCGTTCAAGACCCGAGAAGGTGGTGTGCTCCGCCTCGCCGATCTCATGAAGATCGTCACCGACGCTGCCCGGGCCCGCCTCGACGAGGCGGAGATCGCTCAGGACTATCCGGACGATGAGCGCGATCGGATCGCCAGGCAGGTCGGTCTCGGAGCGCTGAAGTTCGGGGATCTTTCGAACCATCGAACGTCGAACTACATCTTCGACCTCGAGCGTTTCACATCGTTCGAGGGCAAGACAGGTCCGTACCTGCAGTACGGGGCGGTGCGGATCAAGTCGATTCTGCGACGGGCAGGCGAAGCGGGTCTCACGCCGGGACCGATCGTTGCTCCAATCGTGAACCAGGAGCGCGGTCTGATCCTGCGCCTGCTGCTCCTGCCAGAGGTCATCGGGCGAGCCGTCGACGTGCGTGCTCCGAACGTGCTCACCGAATACGCCTACGAGGTCGCCACCGACTTCAACCGCTTCTACGAAGCGTGCCACATTCTGAGAGAAGAGGATCCGATTCGTCAAGCCTCCTGGCTCTCGCTTGTAGACCTGACGCTCCGAGTGTTGACGCTGCTCCTGGACACGCTCGGAATAGAAGTCCCAGAGAGAATGTGATGCCGGAGCAGACAGCGAACAGCCAACAGCGAACAGCCCGGCGCACCCTCGTGGGGTCTGGCTGTCAACTGTTGGCTGTCTGCTGTTCGCTGCGCCTGCGGAGCGCCCATTGACTCCCATCCCGCGCTCTCTTCTCCCCGACTCGGCCGAGATCGTTCACGGGCGATTCTTCGTCGGCGGGGTTGACGTTCTTGAGCTTGCCGCCGAGTTCGGGACTCCTTTGTTCGTCTATGACGAGGAGCAACTTCGGGCGCGGTGCCGCGAAGCTGTGGCCGCGTTCGGGGACGGGGTCGCGTATGCGACCAAGGCGTTCATGATGACGGCGATGGCTCGGCTCGCTTTCGAAGAGGGGATGCACCTCGACGTTGCCACTGGCGGCGAACTCTTCGTCGCGCTCCATGCGGGTGTTCCCGCCGAGAGACTCGTGCTTCACGGAAACAACAAGTCGGTGGAGGAGATCGCAGCGGCGCTCGATGCCGGCATAGGTCGGATCGTCGTCGACTCCTTCATCGAGATCGATCGGATCGCCTCTCTGATAACCGCAGGCGCGCCTCGTCCGAAGGTCTTGGTGCGCGTCACGCCGGGGATCGAAGCCCACACCCACGAGTACCTGCAGACGGGGATCGCCGATTCGAAGTTCGGCTTCGGTTTGGCCTCCGGTGATGCTGAGGTGGCAGTACAACGCACCGAGGCGTCGGATGCGATGGATCTCGTCGGCGTCCACGCCCACATCGGGAGTCAGGTGTTCGATGCCGATTCATTCCGTAAGGCGGTCGAGGCGCTTGCCCCGTTCGTTGCGCCGCTCGACCTCCCCGAGTTCTCGATCGGGGGTGGCCTTGGGGTCGCATACGTGACTGGCGAGTCTGCGCCGTCGATCACAGAGTGGGCCGAGATCGTGAAGCAGGCGTGTGCCGACAACGACATCACTGCCCGCGTCCTCGCGGAACCGGGCCGCTCGATCGTCGCGGCGGCAGCGGTAACGCTCTACACGGTGGGGACGGTCAAAGACGTCCCCGGTATCAGAACATACGTCTCGGTCGATGGTGGCATGAGCGACAACCCGCGGCCCAGCCTCTACGGCAGCGGATACGAGGCATTCCTCCCGCGGGCGACCGATGCCGATCGCCCTGCAGAGGTGCGGATCGTCGGCAAGCACTGCGAATCCGGAGACGTCATCGTTGCCGATGCCATGGTCCCTGACGGCCTGGCCGTCGGAGACATCCTGGCCACGCCGGTTACAGGGGCGTATGGCCATTCGATGGGCAGCAACTACAACATGATCCGCCGCCCACCCGTGGTCTTCGTCCGCAACGGCGAAGCCCGTCTGGTCGTTCGGAGAGAAACCTACGACGACCTGGTGCGACGGGACGTCTGAATCGACCTGCCCGTCTATCGTTCTCGCATGAACACTTCGATAGGCGTTGGGATCCTCGGGGCCGGGACCGTTGGCGGGACGCTCATCTCCCGTCTCGTGGACGATCGCGAGGCGATCGCCACCAAGACGGGTCTCGAGCTTTGTGTGAAGCGGGTCGCCGTGCGCGATCTTGCCAAAGAACGGGACTTCACGGTCGACGATGGTGTTCTGACCGACGATCTCCTCAGCGTCGTCAACGACCCGGAGATCGATCTGATCGTCGAGTTGATGGGCGGACGCGATCTCGCAGGTGACCTCGTGCTCGCTGCTCTCGAAGCCGGCAAGCCGGTCGTCACGGCGAACAAGGAACTCGTCGCATCGCGCGGTCCCGAGCTGATCGCCGCAGCCGAGCGGTCCGGCGTGCCGCTCCTCTTCGAGGCTGCCGTTGGTGGCGGTATTCCGATCATCAGGCCGCTCTCCGAGACGCTCGCAGGGGAGCCGGTCGAACGAGTCCTCGGCATCGTCAACGGAACCACGAACTTCATCCTGACGCGCATGGCTGAGGACGGCGCCGAGTACGCCGCCGTGCTGGCAGAAGCACAAGATCTCGGATATGCGGAGCCGGATCCCACCGCCGACGTCTCGGGTGCCGACGCAGCTGCGAAGACGGCGATCCTTGCCTCCCTCGCCTTCGGAACGTGGGTTGGTCTCGACGACGTGTATCACGAAGGCATCGAGGATCTCTCCCCGATCGACCTGGTCTTCGCCTCGGACTTTGGCTACGCCGTGAAACTCGTCGGGATCGCCGAGCGGACCCTTGGGGGTGTCTCCGCCAGGGTTCATCCGGTGATGATCCCGGTCGATCACCCACTCGCATCCATCCGCGGCGCGACCAACGCGATCTTCATCCAGGGGCCATCGGTGGGCGAGCTGCTCTTCGCCGGTCCCGGCGCAGGAGGAGCACCGACCGCGACGGCGGTGCTCGGCGACGTCATCGATGCGGCTCGCGAGACACTCGCGGGTGCCCAGGTGGCACCGAAGATCAGATTCTCCCCGGGCGAACTCGTTCCGTTCGGCGACGTCGCGACGAAGTGGTATCTCCGGATCGAGGTCGACGACCAACCCGGCGTCCTCGCCAAGGTGGCCGACGCATTCGGTAGCGCCGGCGTCTCGATCAAGTCTGTGTGGCAGGAAGGCGAGGGGAGCGAGGCACTCCTACTCATCGTGACCCACCGCGCACGAGAAGCCGACCAACGAGAGGCACTGCGTCATCTCCAGGAGATCGACACCGTGCGAAACGTCGCCTCAGTCATCCGAGTCGAGAGTGAGGAAGCATGAGCCATCCGGGAATCATCGAGGCGTACCGAGACCGCCTGCCGGTCGGACCGGACACACCGGTTGTCACACTGCTCGAAGGTGACACGCCACTTATCCCGGCGCCGGCACTCTCCAAAGCGGTCCAGCGACAGGTTCACCTCAAGTTCGAAGGCCTGAACCCGACGGGTTCGTTCAAGGACCGGGGGATGACCCTCGCCGTGTCGAAGGCCGTCGAAGACGGGGCGCGAGCCGTCGCCTGCGCATCGACGGGTAACACCTCCGCCTCCGCCGCCGCTTACGCACAGCGGGCCGGTATCTCGTCGATCGTCGTGATCCCATCAGGGAAGATCGCTCGCGGGAAACTAGCCCAGGCGATCGTCCACGGCGCCACGATCATCCCCATCGAAGGGAGCTTCGACGACGCACTGGGAATCGTGCTCGAGTTGACCGGCGGCCACGACGTTGTGCTCGTCAACTCGATCAACCCCTATCGCATCGCCGGGCAGCAGACCGCTGCGTGGGAGATCGTCGACACGATGGGGTCGGCCCCCGCCGTCCATGCCCTGCCCGTTGGCAACGCCGGCAACATCACGGCGTACTGGAAGGGCTACACGTCCGTCGACGAGACGCCCAAGATGTGGGGATTCCAGGCTGCCGGGGCGGCACCGATCGTCTACGGGGAGATCTTCGATGAACCCGAGACGATCGCCACAGCGATCCGCATCGGGAACCCGGCGTCGTGGAAAGAAGCCGTCGCCGCCCGCGATGAGTCCGGGGGCAGGATCGAGGCCGTCACCGACGACGAGATTCTCGATGCCTACCGATTCCTCGCCTCGCGAGAAGGCGTGTTCTGCGAGCCGGCATCGGCGGCCAGCGTCGCCGGCATCCTGAAGTATCGCGGTGACCTTCCCGACGGTCCGATCGTCTGCACGCTCACCGGCCACGGCCTGAAAGACCCGGAGACGGCAGTGCTAGAAGCGAACCTCCCGGGCCCGGTGACCCCACGGCTCGACGCGGTGCTCGATCTGTTGGGGTGGTAGGCCCTGCGGGCGTACTCAGTACTCAGTACGCGAAGCCCTTGAACTAACGCCAATCTCCGTTACAATCTTCCTATCCCACCCACCGGCACCGTATCGCGTGCCTTTCGGAGGGGCATTCCAGGCGATCCGAACATCCGTTGAGATGCTCGAGATCCCCAATCTCCGGGTCGATCGACCCTTCGTCCTGAAAAGGGGCACCAATACACATGAGTACCACGAGAGCCAGGCTCCAGGAACTCGGTTTCGATGATCTCCGCTCCATGGCGGGCAAGGTCGAGGTCGATACCGAAGGACTGCAGAAGTCGAAGCTCATCGCCGCGATTCTCGACTCTGAGAAGTTCGACGCGTCGATGGTTCCCGAGGCCCCAGCGGAAACCGAGGCTCCGGCCACGGCCACGCCGCGTTCCGACAACGGTCAACGCAAGGACAACCAGGAGGAAGACGGTCGCTCTGACGGACAGACCAGGAGCCGCCGCAACCGTCGCAACCGGTCCCAGCGTGATCCGGTCGACGAGTCGGAGTTGGAGACCCGCGAGGGCATTCTTGACATTCTCCCCGAAGGCTACGGCTTCCTCCGTTCCGCGGGTTACCTTCCCGGTGACATGGACGCCTACGTGCCGGCGAACGTCGTTCGCAAGTCGAAGTTGCGCAAAGGTGACACCGTCTCAGGTCCGGTCCGTCCGGCCCGCGGGAAAGAGAAGTTCCCCGCCCTCGTTCGCGCAACTGAAGTCAACGGCGGTGACCCGGAGGAAGCGGCCAAGCGGCCACAATTCGCGAAGCTGACGCCCCTGTTCCCCGACGTGCGTCTCCGCCTCGAAGTCGAGGGCAAGCCCGAGCACATCCAGCCAAGGATCATCGATCTCATCTCACCGATCGGGAAAGGTCAGCGAGGACTCATCGTCTCCCCGCCGAAAGCGGGAAAGACCACCGTCCTTCAGGACGTCGCCCATGCGGTCGCAGAGAACAACCCGGAGTGTCACCTGATGGTGGTTCTGGTCGATGAGCGTCCGGAAGAAGTCACTGAGATGCAGCGTTCGGTCAAGGGTGAGGTCATCTACTCAACCTTCGACCGTCCCGCCGAGGAGCACACGCAGGTCTCCGAACTCGCCATCGAGCGAGCCAAGAGACTGGTTGAGCAGGGGGAGGACGTCGTCATCCTTCTCGACTCGATCACTCGCCTCGCGCGGGCACACAACCTTGCTACTCCGGCTTCCGGTCGGATCCTCTCCGGTGGTGTCGACTCGACCGCCCTGTATCCGCCGAAGCGATTCTTCGGTGCAGCGCGCAACATCGAGGAAGGCGGAAGCCTCACGATCCTCGCAACTGCTCTCGTTGAGACCGGTTCGCGGATGGACGAAGTCATCTTCGAAGAGTTCAAGGGCACCGGCAACATGGAGCTCAGGCTCGACCGCAAGCTCGCCGACAAGCGCATCTATCCGGCGATCGACATCGAGGCATCGGGCACACGGCGCGAAGAGTTGCTCTTCGACCGGGCCGAACTCGTCGAGGTATGGAAGCTGCGCAGGGTGCTCATGGCCCTAGAACCGGCCGCTGCACTCGAACTGCTCATCGACCGGCTGAAGACGACGAAGTCGAACGCAGAGTTCCTGCTCAGCGTCGCCAAGTCTGGTCAGTGACCACGACCGCTACAGTTCCGAACGAATCAGGATCAGGAGACGACAACGTGAAGACCGGAATCCACCCCGAATACACTGAGAGCACCGTCACGTGCTCATGCGGCAACACATTCGTGACCCGTTCGACGGAGGACGAACTCCACATCGAACTCTGCGACCAGTGCCATCCCTTCTACACCGGCAAGCAGCGCCTCGTCGACTCAGGTGGCCGTGTCGAGCGATTCCGCAAGCGTTACGCCAATGCCGGACTCGACACCGGAACCACGCCCGCTGAGAAGGACGCATCCTCCGACGAGGAGGCCTAGTTGAGCCGCCCTCCGGGCGCCAGCGTCGGTGGTCAGGCTGTCATCGAAGGCGTGATGATGCGCGCCCCCGAGGCATGGGCCGTGGCCGTCCGTCGCCCCGATGGTGTCATCGAAGCGAAGCGCCACGACCTTCCAGGCATCGTCAGTCGCTCCAAAGGAGCGAAGGTTCCGTTCTTGCGCGGGATCTTCGTACTCGCCGAATCCCTGTCGCTGGGCTTTCGGGCCCTCTCGTGGTCGGCGGAGAAGGCGGGAGACGAAGAAGAACAGGTCTCTCGGACGCAGGTCATCTGGACGATGGTGCTCGCCATCGTCCTCGCGATCGGGCTGTTCGTGCTCGTTCCCGTGCTCGCAGCCGGCTTCCTCAAGCGATACGTTGCTGATTCGAACATCGCTTTCGTCGTCATCGACGGCCTCATCCGGATCTCACTCGTAGTCGGCTACATCTGGCTGATCGGACGCGCCGATGACATCCAGCGCGTCTTCCAGTTCCACGGAGCCGAGCACAAAACGATCCACGCGTACGAGAACGGCGACCCACTCGACGTGGAGGCGATCCAGAAGTACAGCCCGCGTCATCCCCGATGCGGGACGTCGTTCATCATCATCGTCGCGATGGTGGCGTTCTTCGTATTCCTGCTCCTTGCACCGCTCCAATTCGTGTGGCAGGTCGTGGCAAGGATCGCTCTTATTCCCGTCATCGCCGGTATCTCGTACGAAGTGTTGAAGGCCTCCGCGGGCCGTCGCTGGCTCGCATGGGCATCGAAGCCCGGCATGTGGATCCAGTCGATCACGACCAAAGAACCAGACGATGACCAGGTCGAGGTCGCCGTGGCCTCGCTCCTCGCCGCGCTCGATGACGAAGCGGTGGCTGAGGTCAAACAGCGGGGCCCGGTCGTCGCAGCGGCGCTCGCCGCGGAGTACGACGTCGACGACTCAGACGATGGATGATCGTCTCTCCGAGCGGCTGATCGCCACCGACGAGGAGTTCGAAGCGAATCTCGCCCTCCTCGCCGATCTCAGTGTGATCGCGGATCAGAAGCGATACCGGGAGGTCACCGGTCGTCACTCCGAATTGAAGCCGATCGTCGACGCCTACCGCCGCTACCGCGACGCCGAGACGGAATCTGGAGAGGCTGCCGAGTTGGCGGCCATCGAAGACGAAACCGAGATGGTCGAGTACCTCAATGAGATCGTTGCCGCGAAGCAGATTGAGATGGAAGAGACACGGAGATGGATCTACGGCGTCTGTTGATCCCGAAGGATCCGAACGACGACAAGGACGTCATCGTCGAGATCCGATCCGCAGCGGGTGGCGACGAAGCATCGCTGTGGGCGGGGGACCTCTACCGGATGTACGAGCGTTTCGTCGAACGTCAACGCTGGACGGTCGAGCCGATCAACCTGTCCGTGTCAGACACCGGTGGGCTCAAGGAAGCGACGTTCGCCGTCAAGGGGAAGGGCGCTTTCTCCCGATTCAAGTTCGAAGCAGGGCCGCATCGTGTGCAACGCGTACCCAAGACGGAGTCTCAGGGGAGAGTCCACACGTCGATGGCGACCGTCGCCGTACTCCCAGAGGCCGAAGCCGTCGAGGTCGAGATTCTGGACAACGACCTCGACATCGAGACGATGCGTTCACAAGGCCCCGGGGGGCAGTCGGTGAACACCACCGACTCTGCGGTGCGGATCACCCACCGTCCCAGCGGAATCGTTGTCTCGTGCCAGGATGAGAAGTCTCAGTTGCAGAACAAGCTCAAAGCCATGCGAGTGCTCCGTGCCCGCCTCCTCCAGCAACAGATGGCCGAGCAGGCCGGTGAGCGTGCCTCCGTACGCAGATCCCAGGTGGGAACAGGCCAACGCTCCGAGAAGATCCGCACCTACAACTTCAAAGAGAACCGCGTGACCGACCACCGCGTCGGCCTCACGGTTCACTCCCTGCCCAACGTCCTCGACGGTGACCTAGAAGTCCTCCACGACGCCCTGATAGCCGACGAAGCAGCACGAGCCCTGGCGGGGGAGTGAGCCATGAGCGGTGAGCTGTGAGCTTTGAGCAATCCGAGCGAGCCGAAGTACTCAGTACTCAGTACTCAGTACTCAGTACGTCCCCGGAGGGTGCCACGAATTCCTCCGATCTTCTTCGATCCATTTCCGAACTGCCGGACCACGAGGTTCGGCGTCTTCTCGAGACTTCTACCGGGCGGCGGTGGACGGAGCTGCTTCTTGGGGTCGAACTCACGACCGAGGAAGTGGAGGCGTTCCACGGACTTGTCGAACGGCGCCGGTCAGGGGAGCCGTTGCAGTACATCGAGGGGATCGTTCAGTTCGGGCCAATCGAGGTCACGGTTGACCCGAGGGTGCTTGTTCCGCGGCCCGAGACCGAGCAGCTCTACGAGATCGCCTGCGATGCCGTTGAGGACCCGCTGGTGATCATCGATCTTTGCACGGGGAGCGGGAATCTCGCCATGGCCCTCAAGCACACGTTCCCCGCGGCAACCATCTACGCCACGGATGTCTCGCCCGATGCCGTCAACCTCGCGAGTGAGAACGCCAGCGAAGCCGGGCTCGACGTGACCGTGCTTCTTGGAGATCTCTTCGATCCGTTGCCCGACCGCCTGCGGGGCACGGTCGATCTCATCGTGTCGAACCCTCCCTATCTCGCGGAGGCCGAACTCGCGGATCTCCCGATTGACGTACGAGACCACGAACCGACCATGGCGCTCGTCGCCGGACCCGTTGGAGATGAGATTCTGGCACGGATCGCCGACACTGTCGCTGAGTGGCTCCGGCCCGGGGGAGCGGTCGTTTGCGAGATCTCCGAATTCCACGGTTCGGCCGTTGCGGATCACTTCGCATCCCTCGGTGGGGAGATCCGGCGCGACCTTTCCGACAAGGAACGCTTCGTGATCGGCGCCGCACCACAGTAGGTTGTAGGGATGGACACACAGATCCTCTCCTCAGCCCTCGCAGCGGTCGCCGCCGGTGAGCTCATCGGGATTCCCACCGACACGCTCTACGGCATCGCTGCCGACCCATTCAATCCGGATGCCCTCGACCGGATCTTCATCGCCAAGGGACGCCCCGGCATCAAGCCGCTTGCGATCCTCGTGGCCAATCTGGAGCAAGCCCAGCAGCTGGTCGCCTTCGGCGATCGTGGCCTCGAACTCGCGGAGGAACACTGGCCCGGCGCGCTCACGCTCGTGGTGCCGAAACTCAAGTCCGTCCCCGAATGGATCGGCGACCCGGATCGACGGACGCTCGGTTTGCGCTGTCCCAACCATCCCGTTGCGCTCGAGT
>JBLWQS010000033.1:0-10156 GCA_048452705.1 Acidimicrobiia bacterium | reverse complement strand
AGAGACCACACCACGTTCCAGCACAGGTACACCGGGATGAGTGCTTCAAGGTCACGGCGGGTTCCAGGGGTAGCCGAACCGAAGTACGCCTCGAGCAGCAGATCTCGGCCTGCATCATCGAGCGTGTATCCGATGCCGGCAAGGTCGTACATCGGGTCGTTCATGCCTGCGTACTCCCAATCGATGAGCCAGAGCGCTCCATCATCGAGGAAATTCAGGTGATACGGATCGTTGTGGCAGAGCACTATCTCACGTTCGGATCGACGGGTCCGATTGGCCTTCGATACGGCGACGAGTTGGAATAGTGATTCGAGACGGGAGGGCAGGGGCGTGTTCTTCGACCGGAGCAGGCTCATCCACCGTTCGATGTCGACGTATGGATCGAAGATGCCTTCCACACGTTCGAGACCGTGCACTGTGCGCAGCATCGCAGCGAGGCGCGGCACCATTGAGAGCGAGGTGAACTCGTCGATGCTGAGAGCGTGCGCTCCGGCGATGAACCGCGTTGCCGAGTGACCGTCCGGCAGGATGAAGGCTGAAACGGGCGGCATGATCCCGGCGGCTTCGGCGATGTCGAGCGCTTCCTTCTCCCTGGCCCGATCAACGCCGAGGAGCGACCCGTTCTCGCCAGCGATTCGAATCACGAACTGGTTACCTCCCGGGCCGACGAGGTAGTTCCGATTGGTGAGCCCACCGATCAGAGGTGTGACGTCCAGATTCGGGACGTGGGCGAGTTCGGGCACGAGAGCCATGACGTTTTGGAGGATCGCATTGTCGCCAGTTCCCGTCATGACACCCGACTGTACTCCGAGCGGTTGAGGCCATCATCTGGCGATCGCCGCGGTACGGTCGACCGCTGACCCTTCTTTCGATCACCGGAAAAGGACTCATATCTCTCATTCATATCGTAAATCGACGAAATACGGTCAAAGGGCCCTATCTGGACCCTGGGGAGAGTCCGTACGGTGTGTCGAAGTCGAGCTATTGGAGGTAGCGACATGGAGTTCAACTCCAGAGAGACGTGGACAGTGATCCACGGTCTCGTCTTGGGCACCCTCTTCCTGCTTGCGTTCGCCGGCGGTCTCGCCGGGCTGTGGAGTATGCGGCCCGGGCTGATGACCACCGAGGGAATCAAGGAGCGAATGGGGCGTCTGTACGTGGGTGCCTGGGTGATGGCAGCGGCCGCGTGGGGCGCGGTAATCACAGGGACGTGGATCGTCTACCCGTGGTACCGGGTCCAACTCTCGAAGGTCGCGGAAGACGCGTACGCGGGTTGTGCGGGTGCTGTCCTGCCGAACGCGGCGTGCTCACCGAGGGATTTCCTGAAATCGAACGTGAGCGGAGACACCGAACTGTGGCACATCTTCGGCATGGAATGGAAGGAACACGTGTCGTGGGCCGCACCGATCCTGGCGACGGCGGCGGCATTCCTGATCGCCTACTACGGACCGCGTCTCATCGCACGCCCGTGGCTTCGTGCTGCAGTCATCGTGATGTTCGTTGCGGCATTCGCAGCGGCGTTGGTTGGTGGGGCGTTCGGCGCCTTCCTGAACAAGGTCGCCCCGATCGTCTGACGGCGACTGAAAGGAGTTGAACAATGATTACCGACTTTGACCCGGATCGCCACAACGACGAAGCAGTAGCTCCGGAGCTTGCACCGCTCAATCTGGTCGACAAGCCCGATGGTCCTGCCGCCGCGGTGATGATCGCCTCCGGTTTGGGAGTGTTCACACTGGGCCTCATGACGACGCTTGCCGTCATCAACGGTTCAGTGAAGAGCTTCCTGGAGTGGTTCCAATTCGACCAGGGTGTCGGCGCCCTCGCCGGCAAGTCGACCGTTTCTGTGCTCGTGTTCTTCGTGGCATGGCTGGTCCTGTACCTGATCTGGCGCGAGAAGGACGTTGTCTTGAAGACCTCGTTCTACATCGGTCTCGGGTTGGGCATCCTGGGCGTCATCGGGACGTTCCCGCCGTTCTTCGAAATGTTCGAGTGACAACGATGGCCAGATCGAGCCGTGCCGACCTCGTCTCCGCTTGGGGGATCGGGGTCGGCATCGGCTTGATCGCACTCCAGTTGACGTGGCTCGTCGGGGCACGGTTCGCAAGCCTCTTCTGGGAGGCCCCGGTCGGACCCACCGTCGCCTTCATTTCGGCCTGCCTCGTCGGAGCGATCGTGGCTATCGTTGCCGGGCGGCGCCTTGCACGGAAGACCGCGATGCACGGAGACGGTGCATGACCAGGGTGGGGGAATCGCCGGTTCGGTGTCTCGACGAGATTCCCCGAGAACCGCGTGATCTCACCACCAGCGAAGCCGCGACGATCGCGAAGGCTCTGGGCCATCCGACACGTTTCGAGATTCTCGAACTGCTCCGTACCCGGTGTCCCCGCACGGTCGGTGACATCGCTGCCGAACTCCCGATCGCCCCGTCAACCGTCTCGAACCACCTTCGCATCCTGAAGGAAGCAGGCGTGATCCGCACCTTCCGATCCGAACCACGAACATGGCACTGTCTCAACCGATCCATGATCACGGGACTCGCCGCCGCCATAACTGACCTCACCGGAAGGTCGGACGGCAACTGAAGTCCCCTCGATACGAGGGCCCACGCCGCGACGCCGGTACTCTGGCTCGATGCCCGACGAAGCCACCCGGTCGAATTCGTCTCTGCCGTCCACGGCACACGGGACGCATCGCGACGCCTTCGGATCGATGGAATGGGGACTCCTCGCCGCCGTAGCCCTCATCTGGGGTTCTTCGTTCGTATTCATGGCAATCGGCCTCGACGCCTTCCGCCCGGGCGTTGTGACGCTCGCCCGTGTTGCACTCGGTGCCCTCACGCTTGCGCTGGTGCCCAAGGCACGGGTCGGCATCGACAAAGAGGATCGCCTCCGTGTTCTCGGCCTCGGGATCATCTGGATAGGAATACCACTCACGATCTTCCCGATCGCCCAGCAATGGATCGATTCGTCTGTGGCCGGAATGCTGAACGGAGCGGTCCCGATCACTGCTGCGGCATGGGCGACGCTCCTGCTCCGACGGCTACCCGGTTGGCGGCAGCTGCTCGGAATCGGCGTCGGGTTCGTCGGTGTGATCGCGATCTCAGCACCCGAAGTCGTTGATTCGTCGGCGACGGCACTTGGCACGGTGCTCGTGATCGGCGCGGTTGTTCTGTACGGCCTGTCGACGAATCTTGTCGTCCCGTTGCAGCAGAAGTACGGATCACTCCCGGTTCTGTTCAACGCTCAGCTCGCTGCCCTCGTCATCGTGGTCCCCTTCGGTCTGATCCAGATACCGGGCAGCACCTGGGCATGGCCATCGGCTCTCGCCATGATCCCTCTCGGTGCTCTCGGAACCGGACTCGCGTTCGTGTTGATGGCGACGTTGGTCGGTCGGGTCGGTGGACCCCGAGGGTCGATCGCGATCTACTTCGTGCCCGTCGTCGCGATCGTCCTCGGTGTCATCGTTCGTGGAGACGCCCTCCAACCGGCTGCCGTTGCGGGAACGGCCCTCGTGCTTGTTGGAGCCTGGATCGCGTCGAGACGCGACACGTAACGACCCGGGGCGGTCACGCTGTCACATACCGGTCGCGATTCCCGTAGGCACTCGACGAGTAGGAAGCGATGTCGGCGAAGATGCCGAGGCCGAGGATGATCCAGTCGAATCCGACAACGCCGCCGGCAGCCACAGAAACCCACATGAGTGTGGTCCACGGCGCGAAGAGGAATCCAACGAACGACCACCAGAAGCTCGAGAATGCAGCTTCCCACCGAGCAGGCGACATCAGCCACCAGACGAGAATGGCCGCACGTGGTCCGAGCAGTACCAATGCCGAGAAAAGGCAACACATGATGATCTCCCATCGTCCGCCGTACTTCGCAGACGCTACAGCGCGGCGGCAAGAATCGCTAGCCGCTATCGGCACGCATCTTCTCGGCGGCGAGTGAGTCCGTTTCGAAGGCCCTGATAGGGTGAGCTAGTGGGGGTGGTTGTGATCTCGCAACCCAATGCAGCGATCGAGCCGAGGAGGCAACGTGACCAAGGTCCGATGGGGAATTCTCAGCACCGCCGATATCGGCATGAAGAAAGTGACACCGGCCATCCAGAGGGCAGAGAACTCTGAGGTCGTTGCCATCGCTTCGCGTGACAGGGCGCGGGCCGCGGCCGCAGCCGCCGAGTTGGGGATCCCATCTGCATACGGCACGTACGAGGAGCTCCTAGCGGCCGACGACGTCGACGCCGTCTACATCCCGCTCCCGAACGACCTTCACGCAGAGTGGACCATGAAGGCCGCAGCCGCAGGCAAGCATGTGCTCTGCGAGAAGCCGCTGGCCCTCTCGTCGACACAGGCCGAAGAGATGGCCCGTGTCTGCGAGGACGCGGGCGTGAAACTCGGCGAGGCGTTCATGTACCGGCACCACCCGACGTGGGTGGAGGCCGTTCGTCTTGTGAGAGACGGCGCGATCGGTGACCTCCAGGGTGTCCAGAGTTGGTTCAGCTACTACAACGACGATCCGGAGAACATTCGTAACCGGCCCGAAAATGGTGGCGGAGCGATCATGGACATCGGCTCCTACAACATCAACGCCTCTCGGATGCTGTTCGCTGCCGAACCGGTGCGGATCGAAGCCGCGGTGCAGCGGGATCCGACGATGGGGATCGACACCCTGAGTTCGGCGGTCCTCGAGTTTCCGGATGGAGGCCAGGCCACGTTCACGTGCTCGATCCGAGCCGAGGACTATCAACGGGTCCACATCGTCGGGAGCGCGGGTCGGATCGAGATAGAGATCCCGTTCAACATCCCACCAGATCGAGAGACCAGGATCTTCGTGACGGCAGGTGGAGAGCCACCGGTCGCTCCGGCGACGGAGACACTCGTGTTCCCTGCCGAAGATCAGTACACGATCCAGGCCGAACTGTTCGCCCGAGCGATTCTCGACGACACCCCGGTGCCCGTACCGATTTCCGATGCGATCGCCAACATGAACGTGATCGACGCGATCCTCGCCACACCGGATTTGTGACACTTCAGGAAGGAGCGGGTCGGGTCGGGTAGACCGGGGAGACAGAAGGACGTAGTACGTCATACGTCATACGTTCTCCTCTATGTCATACGTTCTCCGTTCCAAACCCCACTCGAATCCGAGGCGTCGGATTCGGGCCAGACCTGACCGTCGCTCGGGCTTGTAGTGTGGAAGGGAGCGATCGACCATCGCGATCACCCAGAGAGGGAGCCGGCAATGGCAGAGTTCTTCACCGACGTGAGTCCCATCAAGTACGAGGGACCCGACACCGAGACGGATCTGGCCTACCGGTTCTACGACCCCGACCGCCTCGTGCTTGGCAAGCGGATGGAGGATCACCTCAGAATCGCCGTTGCGTACTGGCATTCCTTCGCATGGCCAGGCAGCGACGTGTTCGGCGCAGGAACGTTCGACCGGCCCTGGGCCGACGCTGGTCGAGATCCCATGGATGCGGCGAAACAGAAGACAGACGTCGCGTTCGAGTTCTTCGCCAAGCTCGGTACCCCCTTCTTCTGCTTCCACGACGCCGACCTCGCACCGCAAGGAGAGACGTTCGCCGAGAGTAAGCGCAACCTCGAGGAGATGGCCGATTACGCCGCCGGGCATATGGAAACTACCGGCGTGAAGTTGCTGTGGGGGACGGCCAACCTCTTCAGCCATCCCCGCTACGCGGCGGGTGCCGCCACCAATCCCGATCCCGAGGTGTTCGCGTACGCGGCGGCTCAGATCAAGAGCGCCATCGACGCGACACAGCGTCTCGGCGGCGCGAACTACGTCTTGTGGGGAGGCCGGGAGGGCTACGAGACGCTCCTCAACACGATGATGCGCCAGGAGTCCGAACAGCTCGCACGGTTCCTGCACATGGTCGTCGACTACAAGCACAGCATCGGTTTCGAAGGGATGCTGATGATCGAGCCGAAGCCCCAAGAGCCGACCAAGCATCAGTACGACTACGACTGTTCCACGGTGCATGGCTTCCTGGAGCGCTACGACCTGTTGGGTGAGTTGTTCGTCAATATCGAGGGCAACCACGCCACGCTGGCGGGGCACAGCTTCCATCACGAGGTTGCCTACGCCGTGGACAACGGCATCTTCGGCAGCATCGACGCCAACCGCGGTGATCCGCAGAACGGATGGGACACCGACCAGTTCCCCAACTCGGTCGAAGAGGTGAGCCTGGCGCTGTACGAGATCCTGCGCGGCGGCGGCCTGGGCACCGGTGGCTTCAACTTCGACACCAAATTGCGACGCCAGAGCATGAGTCGCGACGACCTCTTCCACGGACACGTGGGAGGGATCGACACACTCGCCAGATCTCTGTTGGTCGCTGCAGCGATGATCGAGGACGGGGCACTCGAAGCCGCCCGTACGGCCCGCTACTCCGGCTGGTCGACGGGGATCGGCACCGAGATCCTGGATGGGACCGTGAATCTCCCCGCTCTCGAGAAGAGGGTTGCCGCCGGAGAGATCGATCCGGCTCCGGTCTCCGGGCGCCAAGAGCAATTGGAGAACGTCGTCAACCGCGCCATCCGACGTACCATCTGAGTCCAAAGAGAAAGAGAAGGATTGCATCTATGAGAGACCTGACTGACCTGACCATCGCCATCACGGGAGCAAGTTCCGGAATTGGAGCCGCAACGGCTCGAGCGCTGGCGGCCAAGGGCGCGTCCGTCGTACTGGGAGCACGCCGCGTCGACCGCCTCAGTGACCTTGCCGCTGAACTGGGCCCGAAGGTTGCCGTCGTCGAGACGGACGTGCGGGAACCGGCAGACTCGGCGCGACTTGTCGAGCAGGCGTATACGACCTTCGGTCGCCTCGACGCTCTCGTGGCTAATGCCGGGATCGGAGCGTACGGCGGGATCATGGATCTGAGCGATGATCAGCTTCGGGTGATGATGGATACGAATGTTGCCGGAACGTTGTGGCCGATCCGGGCCGCAGTCCCGGGATTCGTCGATGCGGGTGGCGGCGATATCGTGATCGTTGGATCAGTCGCAGGCCTGCGGGGAGCCGGTGATGAGGCCGTCTACGCCGCGACGAAGTTTGCCCAGGTGGGTCTGGCCGGCGGTCTCGACCGCGAGTTGAGGGAGTCGGGCATCCGGGTGAGCATGATCGCCCCCGGGGGGACGGCAACCGAGTTCGCGATGGGAGCCGGCCGCACTCCAGACATGCCGGGACTCGCCGACATGATGGGAGCAGAGGATGTGGCGGCAGCCGTGGTCACGGTCCTGGAGCAACCGCTGTCGATGCGGACCCTCATCTGGTCGATGAGGAGCGTCAAAGAGGCCGACTAACGCGTCACCGGCGACTGCCGGGGTGCAGTGCGGCTCGGAGTCAGTCGTCGGTGAGAATCCGGGCGGCTATGCCGTCGGCATCGAGGCCCAAATGCGAGAGGATCGCGTCTGCGTTTCCCGGCGGGAGGAACTCGTCCGGCAGCCCAAGGACCCGGACCTTCCCTGCCAGTCCCGCCGGTGCCAGTGATTCCATCACTGCCGATCCGAAGCCGCCGGAAGCAACGCCGTCTTCCACGGTGAAGATGCGGTCGTACTGCTCGGCCCAGTCGCGGAGGCGAGGATCGAGGGGCTTGACCCAGCGGGCGTTGACGAGACCGCACGAGAGCCCTTCCTCTTCCAGCATCGCTGCCGCCTTGGCTGCCGCGGGAACCATGCGGCCCACAGCGAGGATGAGCACGTCGGATCCGGAGCGCAACTCCTCCCACTCCCCAAAGGGAACCGGCGTGGGCGGCGACTGGGGGATCGAAGCGACTCCGGCCTTGGGATAGCGGATCGCCACAGGACCTGGATGGTCCAGAGCGGTCGCAAGCATGCCGGCGAGTTCGTCGGCTGAGGAGGGTGCGGCGATCGACAGCCCCGGCACCATCCGCATGTATGCGAGATCGAACGCACCATGGTGAGACGGTCCGTCTGAACCGGTGACACCGGCGCGGTCGATCATGAAGACGACCGGAAGATCGTGCAGCGCGACGTCCGTCACGAGTTGGTCAAAGGCTCGTTGGAGGAACGTCGAGTAGATGCAGACGATCGGTCGACGCCCGCCCATTGCCAGTCCGGAAGCAAGGGTCACCGCATGTTGCTCGGCCAGGCCCACGTCGATGACACGGTTGGGATGCTCTCGTGCCAGGCGACCGAGTCCTGTTGCGGAACCCATGGCGGCGGTGATCGCCACCACGTCCGGATTCCGTTCCGCGGCGTCGGCGATGATGGCCTCAGCGGCGTCGGTGAATCCGATGCCGTTGGAATGAGCGTCCCCCGTGTCGAGGTCGAAGGCGCCGACCCCGTGGGTTCTCTCGCTTTCGTTCCTGGCCGGCGCATAGCCCCGACCCTTCTCCGTTACGACGTGCACAACAACCGGCTCTTTGAACTGTTTGGCTCGTTCGAGCGTCGCATCGAGTACTTCGAGATCGTGGCCGTCGATCGGCCCGGTGTATTTGATGCCGAGCACGTCGAGGAAGGTGGCGGGTTGGAGGACCTGTTTGATCGCTTCCTTCATCCGGTGGAGTGCCTCATCGGTTGTCTCGCCGACCACCGGGATTCTGCGGGCCATCTCGCCCAGGATCTCCTTTGATCGCTCGTAGGCGGGGTTCACTCTGAGGGCTGCGAGGTGCGCTGCGAGACCACCCACGGTCGGGGCGTACGAGCGACCGTTGTCGTTGATCACGATGATCAGCCGCTCGGGACTCAGTTGTGCGATGTGGTTGAGCGCTTCGTATGCCATTCCACCGGTGAGTGCTCCGTCGCCGATGACGGCAACGACGTAGGAGTCGTCCCCGTCGTCGCGTGCCAGGGCGAGTCCTGCTGCGTAACTGAGCGACGTCGATGCGTGGCTGTTCTCGACGAGATCGTGAGCGCTTTCGGCTCGCGACGGATAGCCCGACATGCCGGACTCCTGCCGCAGCGTCGGGAATTCCTCGAAGCGGCCCGTGAGGAGCTTGTGCGGATACGACTGATGTCCGACGTCCCAGATGATGCGATCTGTCGGACTGTCGAACACGGTGTGGAGAGCGATCGTGAGTTCAACGACGCCGAGATTCGGGGAGAGGTGTCCACCGTTCTGGGAGATGACTTCGAGCATGAACGAGCGAATCTCGTCGCTGAGATCGGCGAGGGCCTGTTCGTCGAGGTCTTCGAGATCCGCCGGGAGATCGAGGCTCTCCAGCAGGGGATAGCTCTGTGGATCCGTTGAGGCCACGTCGCTCCATCCTTCACATCGGGGGTTAGCGCCAGAGAGGCTAGCGTTTCGCCGGCCTCTCAGTCACCGGATTTCATCACCAGAGGGGTTCAGTAGGTATCCGGGACGAACGTCTGTTCCGTGATCGGTGGGCGGATGTAGCCCGTGTTCTCCTGGCGGGGAGGAAGGTCAACCGGATTGGGAGTCCGGTCCTCGTACGGGATGATCGACAGCAGGTGGCTGATGCAGTTGAGGCGAGCGCGTTTCTTGTCCTCGGCGTTGACGACGAACCACGGAGCTTGCTTGATGTCGGTGTGGTCGAACAGGATGTCTTTCGCTTTGGAGAATTCGACCCAGCGGGCGCGTGACTCGAGGTCCATGTCACTGAGCTTCCAACGCTTGGTTGTGCTGTCGATGCGGGCCTCGAACCGGCGTTCCTGCTCTTCGTCGCTCACGGAGAACCAGTACTTGATGAGGATGATCCCGCTCCGGACCAGCATCCGTTCGAACTCGGGACAGGACCTCAAGAACTCCGTGTACTCGTCGTTCGTGCAGAAGCCCATGACGGGCTCAACGAGACCGCGGTTGTACCAGGAGCGGTCGAACAGAACCATCTCCCCTGCGGCCGGCAGGTAGTTGACGTAGCGCTGGAACCACCACTGGGTCTTCTCCCGTTCTGTGGGTGTTCCGAGGGCTTCAACGCGGCAGATCCGGGGGTTCAGGCGCTCGGTGATTCGCTTGATCACACCGCCCTTCCCCGCGGCATCCCGTCCCTCGAAGACGACGACGACCTTCAGCCCTTCTTCCTTGACGTAGCTCTGGAGTTTGACGAGTTCGCCCTGGAGCCGAACGAGTTCGGACTCGTAGAACTTCTTGTCCAACTTCGGCTTCTTGACACTCTTCTCCGGCTCGATCGTGTCGAAAACGGACTCACCTGCGGTCGTCAT
>JBLWQS010000032.1:0-10240 GCA_048452705.1 Acidimicrobiia bacterium | reverse complement strand
TGAGCAAGCCCAACGTAGGCGAGCGTCGAGGCCGCGAGAACCACAAGCGAGAGCAGGAACGACGCCCTCCGGCCGATCGTGTCGGCGACGACTCCGGTCGGGATCTCGAAGAGCACCGTCCCCACCGAGAACGCCGCGTTGGCGATGAACACTTCGGCGATCGAGAGACCGGCGTCGAGGAGGAAGAGCGTGTTGATGCCCCAGATGATCGAAGCAGCCAGCGTGTAGATGCCGGCGTATGTGTAGTACCGCCGAACGAGAGCGGCCGCCGCCGGCGGCATAGTGGAGGTCGTCGCCATTGGTCCAGCCTACGCGCGACCGCGCCGCGACGGGGGTACTCGGTATTCGGTATTCGGTATCCAGTGGCGGGCGTGCTGGTGGTGAGCCGGTTTCCCGGGGACGCATCATCAACGTCGGAAGGCAGTCTGATGGAGAAGGATCTAGTGTGAGCCTCGGATGACAATCATTTCTGTTCCCTTCTTCATCGGCAAGCCGATGCCGGGGTTCGATGTGCCCGAACCTTTCACTGCACTCGTCCCAGTACTTCCGACAGGGCGACCGACTGAGCGGATGGCTGTGCTGTACGACCGCCTCGCTGCGCTTGTCGCCGAGGACTCCAACCCCGTCGTCTACGCCGGGGACTGCCTCTCGATCATGGGCGTGACAGGCGGGCTACAGCGGCATGGCATCGATCCGACGGTCCTGTTCTTCGACGCCCACGGCGACTTCCACACGTGGGATACCACGCCGTCGAACTTCCTAGGAGGGATGCCGCTTGCGATGCTGACCGGTCGGGGCGAGCAGACGATCGTCGACGGTGTCGGCTTGACTCCGATCGAAGACGAACGTGTCTGGCTCGTGGATGGACGCGACCTCGATCCCGGCGAGGATGAGGCGGTCAACGAGTCGGGCATCCACCACGTGACCGTTGACCAAATCGCCGCCGATCCGCCACCCGGCGACCTCTACGTTCACGTCGACGTGGATGTAGTCGACCCGGTTGACATGCCGGGCGTCAACTACCCCGCGACCGGCGGACCGTCCGCCGACGCCGTCGCCCAAGCTGTCAAGGCACTCCATGCCACCGGCCGGGTCGTCGCCCTCTCATTCAGTTCCTGGAACCCCGCCCTCGAAGGCGCCGACATCGCGGCTGCTGCAACGCGTCGCATCGCTCACCCATTTCTCTGATCCTTGATTGTCAGGCTGAGACTGTGAGGAGGTCTCGCTCCGACGCTCGCTACTCTCAGTGATCGCGGATACCGAACCAATTCGAGGAGATATCCATGCGCGTCGGAGTGAAGGCGGCCTTGGTCGATGGCCACATCATCGAGGGTGACATCGCTATCGACGACGGCGTCGTCGATGCGGTCGGACTCTCCCCAGCCGGGAGGAGCGGCCTCGCCGTCCCTGGCTTCATCGACGTGCAGATCAACGGGTTCGACGGAGTGGATTTCACGACGGCAGAGGCGGAGGACTACGAGCACGTCGCCAGACGCCTCGCCGCAACAGGAGTCACTGCCTTCCAACCGACTTTGATCACGCTTCCCTCATCTGACTATCTGCCTCCGCTCGAACGACTCCGCTCAACCACGATCAAGAGCGCCCGCATCCTGGGAATGCACCTCGAGGGCCCGTTCCTGTCACCCGTCAGATGCGGCGCTCACGACCCTCAGAACATGCTCGAACCCGACCTGGTTCTCACACGCAAGTTCCTCGATGCCGGACCCGTCACCCACGTGACGATTGCTCCCGAACTCCCGGGCGCACTTGACCTGATCGACATGCTTGTCGCTGAGGGCATCGTCGTCGCACTCGGTCACACCGACGCAGATGCTGCTACCGCCCACGCTGCTTTCGATCGAGGAGCCCGGTCGGTGACTCATATCTTCGGCGCCCAGCGGCCGTGGAAGCATCGCGACCCGGGCATCAGCGGTGCAGCCCTCGTACGAAACGACGTGTTCATCACCGCCATCGTTGACGGAGTTCATCTCGCACCTGATGCGGTACGACTCGCAGCGAATAGCGCCGGAGAACGCTTCGTTCTGATGACGGACGCCATCGCTGCAGCCGGGCGACCGGACGGTGCACACCCTCTCGGTGATCGAACGGTGATTCTGAAGGACGGGGCGTGCCGGCTCGAGAACGGCACTCTCGCCGGGAGTGTCGTCACGATGGACCAGTCCGTGAGGAACATGATCGACCTCGGATTCGACCCGACGAGAGCGATTGCGGCAGCCACGACGGCTCCAGCGGCGCTCATGCGCCGACCGGATCTGGGGCGCCTCGAACCAGGCAAGACGGCCGATGTGTGCGTGCTCGACAACTCATATCACGTCACGAGGACGATCGTCGGTGGAGTTGAGTCTTTCGCCCCCTGACACCACCACTTCTGCATCGACTAAGTTGGCTATACAACTTCGCGATCTCAGAAGGAGATGGTCATGAGCGGGCATTCGATCACCATGCTCGGCACGGGTCTCATCGGTGAGTTCTACACGATGACACTCCACAGTCAACGGGGCCGCGACCGTGTGAACGTGGTCTACTCGCGGTCCGAGGACCGCGGCCGGGCGTTCGCCGACCGGTGGAACATCCCGAAATCGACAACGTCGCTCGAAGATGCGATCAACCACCCCGACACGGATGTTGTGGTTGTCGGCCTGCCGAACTTCCTCCACGAAGAGGTCATCAACCTCATCGCCGCCTCAGGGAAAGCCTTGCTCTGTACCAAACCCCTCGCCCGAAACGCCGACGAGGCGAAACGAATCCTCGACAAGGTCGAATCGGCAGGCATCTTCGCCGGGTACCTCGAAGATCTCGTCTACACGCCGAAGACACTCAAAGCACTCGCTTCGGTGAAAGCCGGTGCGATCGGAGACGTCACCTGGGTGCGCTCGCGTGAGACTCATCCCGGCCCCCACAGCGCATGGTTCTGGGACAAGGAGAAAGCCGGGGGCGGCGCAATCATCGATCTCGGGTGCCACTGCATCGAGATCATCCGCAGCTACGTCGGCAAGGAGAACCGTCCCGTCGAGGTGATGGCATGGGCCGACACACTCGTGCACCCGATCGAAGCCGAGGACAACGCCGTCGTCCTCATCCGATTCGAATCCGGCGCGCTCGGTCAGTTTGAAGTCAGCTGGACATTCCGCGGTGGCATGGACCTCAGGGACGAGGTCGCCGGAACGCAAGGCACGATTTGGACCAACAACTTCCTGCGAACGGGTTTCGAGATGTACTCGTCCGGCGGCGGAGCCGGCTACATCGCAGAGAAGCTCGAGTCCACCGAGGGTTGGCTGTTCCCGGTCGGCGACGAGGTCACGGAGCTCGGTTACGTCAACATGTTCACCGACATGTTCGAATCGATCGATACCGGCACCGCACCGAGAGAGACGTTCTACGACGGTTACGTCGTGAACGCCGTGATGGACGCCGCATATCGCTCCGCGGCGAACCACCAATGGGAGCCGGTCGATCTCGAGTGGCGTGGAGAGACGACTCCGCGGATCGCCAGGGATATCCGACGCCACGAGGGCCATGCGATCGTGAAGGAAGAGCTCCTGCCGGACGGAAGAAGCAAGCTGATCCTCAGCAACAAGGACACGGGGTCGGTGTTCGACATCGTCACCGAGGCGTGACCGTCCGACTCGAGATCTTCGACGACGAGCAGTGGGCGGACCGGGTCGCCGAGCGTTGGTCCGCGTTCATGCAGGAGAAACCGGCGGCGCGATTGTGCCTGCCGACCGGTGAGACACCGCGGCCGGTGTATGCCCGCTCCGCACCCGCCATCGACTTCGCCAACGCCACGATCTTCTTGCTGGACGAGTTCGACCTGCCGCCGGGGAACCAGGCGCGGTGCGACGAGATGATCGGTCGTGACTTTCTCGACCTGCTTTCTCAACCGCCTGCTGCCGTCCACAGACTCGGCTTCGCCGCAGCGAACCTCGCCGACGAGTGCCGGCGGATCGAAGATCTCGTCGACGACGGTGGCCTCGATCTCACGATCCTCGGACTCGGCTCCAACGGGCACCTTGGCCTGAACGAACCCGGATCACTGCCGGACTCTCCAACTCGGGTTGTCGATGTCACGAATGCCACGGCCACAGGTGTTCACCGGTATGGCACCGACACCGAACCATCTCGGGGAGTGACGCTGGGGCTCCGTCCAATCCTCGACTCGCGGGAAATCTGGCTACTTGTCACGGGATCGCACAAGGCCGACATCCTGGGGCAGGTGTTGTCGGGACCGGTCGGTCCGGAGCTGCCGGCTAGCTTCCTGCGTGAGCACCGGAACGTGACCGTGATGGCTGACCGTGCGGCGAGTAGCGGAGCCACGATGTAGTGGAGCGGAGGCGGTGGACTCAGCCCCGTCCCTGACTTCCCAAACCCTTCCGCGGCCTCCAACAGCACCGATCTCTGAGGATGACAGAGAACTCCATCGGAGGGACGTCTTCGGGAAAGAGCCCCTCCGCCTCCCGGGGGGAGGAAGACGGAGGGGAGGACGTAGAGAACCGATCCTATGTGTCAGCGACAAAGGGGAGGAACCTGGCCGGGTTCCCCACGAACATCGTATCGATAGAGGTCTGCGCCACACCGAGATCGAGCAGGATCTCTACGAAGCGTGTGGCCAGCCAGGCAAGGCCCAGACCGCCACCCACGGCCCACATGGACCGCCGCGCACCGTCGGTGGAGAGCATCAGCCGATCCGTCCGGCCCTCGCTCACCATGGCGGCGACGATGGCTCCGGTACCCACTGCAGCGTCCTCTCCCTGCCGGACGGCTTGGTCGTACTCCAGGTACACGCCGGTGTCGAGCAGGTCTCGGTGATAGGCGAGGTCCGGCACCTTGTCGGTGTGAGAGATCACGATCCGTTCAAGCGGGACGCCGAGCCGCTCGAACTCCTCGACCTGGGCCATGGCACCCCGTCCTCCTTCACAGTGGGTGAGGATTGGGACCCCGGTGCTCTTGTGAGTCATCGCGGCTGCCTCGAAGACACGGAGATCCCGTGGTGTCGGCGCCTCCTCAAGGACCGCGACCTTGAGGATCCCGGCGCGGTGCGGGGTGCGACGGATCACCGGACCCATGTAGTCATACCGATCGATGCCGTCGACAACGTCGGCGATGAACAGTTCAGCGAGTACGTCGGCGGGCTCTTCGGCAGTCCAACGCTGTCCTTCGTAGTACTTCGACGTGTGCAGGCCGGTGCATGCGATCACATGGACGCCACTGCGGCGACTGGCCTCGGCGAGACGGAGTGGGCCCCGACCCGAGGCCGCCGGCATGGCATCGACGAAGGCGCCGACTCCCGCTGCGGCGCAGAGTTCGAGTTCTCTCACGGCTTCGTCGACGCTCGGCAGGTGGATGTGGGGCCATCGGTCGACCACGAGAGGGCTGTCGATGATCAGGTGCTCATGGATGTACGTGAGGCCGAGGTCCTCGGGCTTGAGGTCTCCGAGCACGGTCCGCACTCGAGCGTTCATGATCGCTCAACGTCCAGGATGGCACCGTCTTTTCGCAGGAGATCTTGGATCCGTTGGATCGGAGCCCGGCGTACGTCTCCGCGACTGACGACCGCGAGTGCCGCCGTCGTTCCGGCGCCCTGTCCCATCGCCATGCACTGGGCCATGGAACGAACTGATGCTTGTGCGTCGTGGGTCGCCGAGAAGCAACGACCGGCGGCCAACACGTTGACGGCGTCGCGCACGATGAGTGTCGAGAGCGGGATTCCCACGGCCGATCCTTCGGGCAGGTACTCCCATGTCGTCCCGGTTCCTGCGCCCCCATGATGGTCCTCGATCGGAGCACCGCACAGGCCTATCTGGTCGTCGAACTGCCGGGCCGCGAGCACGTCCTCCCGGGTGAGCCGGTAGTCGCCGTAGACACGCCGCGTCTCTCGGACCCCGACTTGATTCGACATCGCAACGAGCGAAGCCTGCGCGTAGCCGGGAACCCGATCGATGAGAAAGCGTGCGTACTCAAGCGCCTGGCGCCGACCTTCCATCTCCGCCTGTGTGAGCACGTCGGGATCCGCGGCGGTTCGGGCTGCACCGGCGCTCTCGCCGACATGTTCAATCCTTGTCATCACCGTCGCGATCACGCCGGGGATCGGCGTGATGTGATCCGAACCCTCACGTCGCGGCAGTCTGTACTCGCCGGATTCGGCGGCCTCGGCCATCAGAGAGTGGAGTTGATCCTTGTCGATCGTGGCCCGGGCATCGTGGTCGACGTTCGCCATGCGGAACGTGGTGGTGAGCGTCTGCGCCGGATCGATCGTGCCGGCAGATTCGTAGCCGAAGCCGGCCTGATGGCACACATCGGCGTCACCCGAGGCGTCGACCACCACCGATGCGCCCACGCGGCGCAGCCCGTCCTTCGTCGCCACGATGAGTTCTTCAACGCGCCCATCTCGAACGACGACATCCTGCACGAAGCCGTGCAGCAGCACCGCCGAACCCGACTGAACCACGAGGCCGTCCCACACGACCTTGAGATGCTCGGCCAGATAGGTGATGCCTGTCCCGGCACCGTACGTGTTCGGCCTTTCGACGACGGTCCCGATGCGGCGCAGTCCGGTCACGACATCGTCACCGACCCCACCGACGACCTTGCGTGCTCGATCACCCGGCGTGTAGAAGCCGTAGAACGTGTCGAGGACGGCCGTCGAGTTCCCACCGAGGAAAGGAAGTTTCTCGATGAGGAGCGTGCGAGCGCCGGATCGGGCAGAGGCGATAGCCGCGGTCGATCCCGCGGTCCCCGACCCGACCACGACAACGTCAAATCGTCCGTACTCGTCGATGCTCATGTCCTGAGTAGCCCGTGAATCGAATCCTCAGTGGACGTACGGCGAGAGAACATCCCTGGCAATGAGGAACCCTCGCTTCACAAGCTCGTCACTTCCCTCAAACTGGCGATCTTCATGCTCGACACAAATCACGCCGTCGTACCCGTTTCGGTACAGGGCGCTCATGAGCCTCGGCCAGTCGATCTCACCGAGGCCCGGCAGGCGCGGCACCTGCCAGCCCATACCGAGGGACATGATGCCGTGGTTGTACAACCCGTCCTTGTCGATCTCGAGATCTTTCGCGTGAACGTGGTAGATCCGATCTCCGAACTCGTTGATGACCCGCTCAGTATCGATCATCTGCCAGACGAAGTGCGACGGATCGAGATTGAGTCCGATGGTCTCCCCAAACGCGTCGAACATCTTCCGCCATATCACGGGCGAATACGCGACGTTGTTCCCGGAGGGCCACTCGTCGTTCGAGAAGATCATCGGACAATGCTCGATTGCGATCTTGATGCCATTGTCCTTGGCGTGGTCAATGATCTCAGGCCACACCCTCAACGCCTCTTCCCAATTCTGCGCTTGGGTCTTGCTCTCGTCAGCCCCCATGAACGTATTGACCACGGGGACATCCATCATCGCCGCCGCTGTAATCACCTTCTTCAGGTGTTCGATCACCGCAGCCCGGTGCTCCAGGTCAGCGTGCAGCGGGTTCGGGTAGTAGCCGAGGCCGGAGATGCCTACGCCGCGTTCGGCGAGATCGGCAACGACCTTGTCGGCTTGCTCCTGTGTGATCCCGTCGACGTCGATGTGACAGATCCCGCTGTAGCGACGGGTCACTCCCTCGTCGCTCGGCCAGCAGCAGACCTCGAGCATCGAGAACCCGTTGTCCGCCGCCCAGTCGGCGATTTCGTTGAGTGGTGTCTCCGGGAACGGAGCGGTGAGAAGACCGAGTTTCATTGCTTCCTCCTTATCGTGCGACGGTCACCCAGCGTTGCTCTTGAGAGCTCCTGGCGACCGCCTCGGTTACGAGCAGTGCATCGTGGCCATCGGCAAACGTCGGGTACAGCGGATCGGCAGACGGCCCTCCGCCGAGCACGTCCGCGTATATCTGGCTGAAGAGGGCTCGGAACGTGTCCGGATAGCCCTCCACGTGCCCTCCGGGGTACCCGGTGACGCGCACCGCTTCGGGAGCGTTCAGCGACGGATCGCGCTGCATGATCTCATTGGCTCTCCCCCGGTGCCCGATCCAGAGCCGATCGGGATCTTCGGAGAACCACGACATCGCCGAGTCGGAGCCGTCGATTTCGATCGAGATCGAATTCTTCCGCCCCGCTGACGTCTGTGAGATCGATACGACCCCGCGTGCTCCGCCCTCGAAACGGAGAAGAATCCCTGCACCGTCGTCGCTCGACATCTCCTCCTCGATGAGGTCAGCATCGGCGTCGGCTGCAGCGAACGTTTCGACTGGACCGGCAGGGTGCCGTCTCACGGGGACGAAGGTGTGGAGGTCCGCCATCACCTCCACGATCCGCTTCCCTGTGACGAAACGTGCGAGATCCAGCCAGTGGGATCCGATGTCTGCGACGGCTCTCAGGCCACCGCCCTCTTCGGGGATGAGTCTCCAGTTCCAGTCGGTCTCGAGCAACAGCCAGTCCTGGAGGTAGTTGCCGCTGATGAATCGAGGCTCACCGATCGCGCCGGAGCGAACCATCGACGCCATCTGATGGTTCAGCGGGTAGAACCGAATGTTGAAACAGACGGCGTTGACGACCCTGGCCTCCTTGGCTCGTTCGACGAGGTCCGCGCCGTCGGTGGCGGTAAGGGCAAGCGGCTTCTCGCATACGACATGCTTCCCGGCAGCAAGGCAGATCTTCACCTGCTCGGCATGAGCGTGGTTCGGACTCGTGATGTGCACAACGTCGATTTCCGGATCGGCTGCGAGTGCTTCGACGCTCTCGTAGGCCTTCGGAAGGTTCGCCGCTTCCGCCTTCCGCTGCGCTTGTTCGAGGGAGAGATCGGCGATCCCGGCGACGTTGACTCCGATCCTTCGAAGTGCCTCGATGTGAGTGTTGCCGATGAATCCCGCCCCGACGACTCCTGCGTTGATCTGATTCAGATGCAAGAGGTCTCCCTTCTCATTGTGACGATGCGATACGGGTGTACATCCATGACAGGCCGATCACGATGCTTCCGTAGAGGACCTGCTGCACTGCCTGGCCAGCTCCGAGGAACGTCAGCAGCGACTGCAGGACACCGAGGATCAAAGCTCCGAGAATCGTCCCGGTATAGGTTCCGATGCCGCCGAAGATTGACGTTCCGCCGATGACGGCAGCCGCCACCGATGGAAGGAGGAGGAAACCGACGAGTTGGAGATCCACGGATCCGATGCGGCCGCCCACGATGAGACCAGCCACCGATCCGAGAAGACCGCTGATGGCGTACGCGGCCACGAGCACCTGCCATGCCCTGATCCCTGAGAGCCTCGACGCAATGGCGTTGTCACCAAGCGCGTACAGGTTCCGACCGAAGCCTGTCTTCCGAAGCAGCAGAATCACGAGAACAGATATTCCGGCCCATATGACGGCCGCCCACGGAACCTTCCCTCCAAAGAAACTGCCCCCGCCGAGGGTCCTGATGAAGTCATGCATCCTCGTGGAGCCAGCGAAGATCGTCGTGGCCCAACCCGTGAACAGTCCAAGCAGGATCCCCGACATGGCCATTGTCATGATCAGCGGATTGACCCGGAAAACCCCGACCCCAAGACCGTTCAGGGTGCCAGCAATAATCCCGACGAGCAGTCCAACCACGATCGCATATACCACACCGTGCGATGATTGATTCGCAGCGATGTACGCAGACGCCGTAGCGATCATCGCGATCGAGAGGTCGATGCCTCCAGTAAGCATCAGGATGGTCTGACCGGCTGCGAGGATCCCGATCGGGATGGCCCAGACAAGCGAGTTCTTGAGGCCAGTGATTGAGAAGTAGTTCGGTTCGACGATACTCGTGGCGATGATCAGAGCGATGAGAACACCGACGAGAACCAGCTGTGGCCTTGCCGCCAAGCGTCTCGCAATAGAGGGCTTCCCCGGTGCGGATTCGTTCGTCCCGCCCTCAGTCGTCGTCGTTTGTAGATCGCTCATGATCTCCTCAACCTTCGCCACTCAAGGAGCCCGGCAATCATCATCACGAAGACGATGAGGATCCCCTGGATCACCTGTGCGCGATTTGGATCGACGCCGAGGGCGCTCAGGATCGGATTGAAGAAAAAGAGAATCAATGCGGCAGGTACCACGGCGATGGCCGACCCGATACCGCCCGTCAAAGCGACTCCGCCGATACGATTGCCGCAACGGAATTGAGCGTCAGGTTCCCTCCTTCGGTGGTCGGGTTGCCTACCCCCGAAATGCTCACGGATGAGAACCCGGCGAGCGCAGCGAACATACCGGCCAC
>JBLWQS010000031.1:0-10872 GCA_048452705.1 Acidimicrobiia bacterium | reverse complement strand
GAAGGTGGGATCGATCGGCCACGGTCTTGAGGTCGTCGAGGCTTGTGGCTGCCCCGGTACCGGCGCCGGACACGATCACGGCATCGGCTCCCGCACGTTCGACGAGGTCGTTCGTCGCGTCGATGAGGGTCAAGCCTGCAGGCGGTGTTGCGTGTTTCACGAACACGTCGGCCATGATCGCCACGTCAGGGCATAGCTCTCGTCGTGCTCGAGCGACCAGCGCCGCCGATCCAACGATCGGACCCTGATCCGTGTACATGGTTCCCGACAGAACGTTGATCCGGATGAACTGGGCGCCGGTGGCCGCTGCGACGGCGAGAGCGCCGAGGCCATCGTTGCGCAACACGTTGACTCCGGTGGGGAGGCCAGCGGCAGCGACTTCGGTGACGGCACGAGCCATGGCCGCGATGGTTACCTTCGGAGCGTCATCGGTGAAGAACGGTGCATCGCCGAAATTCTCGACCATGATCCCGTCGAAGCCGGCAGTGGCGATCGCCTGTGCATCGCTGCGAGCAAGATCGAGAATGGCGTCCATCGAACCGCCATAACCCGGCGCCCCCGGAAGGGGTTCGAGGTGGATCATGCCGACGAGACGGGGGAGTGACACCGTTTAGTAGGCCCGGGCGATCTCGAGGGCCCGCTCGGCAGACTCGCCGACGGCCTTCAACCCGGTTTCGGAAGCGTCTTGACGTTGGACGACGACCCGGCACCAATCGCCGGCCATCCCGCGAATGACCTGGTCGGTGTCCTCAGGCCCGAAACGCCACGCCGCGTACTTCGGCCCCATCAGTTCGACGCGGATCCCCTGCTTGGGGAACTTCTCTCCGGCCTCTTTGAAGGAGTACGGGAGCATCTTCTGCCCAAGCCAGGCGATGTGCCGGAGCCGCGGCGTGTCGGCCAACGGATCCTCCTGGTCCTCTTCGAGTTCGTCCTCCGGAATCGGGATGACGCGCTCGAGGACGGCAACCTTGACGTCGAGACCGTGCGCCCAGGTTTCCATCAGGCGCATTGTGGCGAAACTCTTCGCGCTCATGTCGCCGTAGACCCACGGAATGCGATCCGTCGCGAGCATGCGAGAGAGCGCATCAACGACGTCTGCGCGGCCGTGGCGCCACCACTCGATTACTTCCTGGTGCCGCTGACCCAACCCTTCGGCAGGTCCACGAGCGGTCCACTCGTCGAGGTCGGTGATCTTCTCAGCCTTGATACGGGGCTTGCCCTCGGCGATGACCTCGGCTGCGAAATTCTCCACGTATGCGAGGTGGCTGACCTGATCCTGGATCGTCCATCCGACGGCCGGCGTCGGCCACTGCCATTCGCGAGTTGACAGGCCCTGGAGGAATTGGTCCAGTTGCTGTTCTTCCGCGACGAGGTCTGAAAGGATCTCTCTCATGAGCAGAGATTCTACAGGTGTTGCGGTTACTCCGGTTGTTCTCGGATCGGCCGATCCATACCGTTGAGATGGTCGATCAGGCACCTGAGGCGTCCCAGATGGCGTCGATCGAATCGGAAACGCAATCTCGGGAGGTCGATCTGATCATCCGTTGCGATCTCGGCCTGCGTCGCTCCGACCTTCTCGATCCGCCCCGACCGGACGATGTCGCCGAACTGATCGTTGAGTTCTTCGACCAGGGAATCGCTCGGCTCGACGTTGAGTCTCAACACCAGGTCCCCGTCCACGTACCGTTGCGAGTGGTAGACCGTGTAGAAGGACCGGATCTCGTCGATCGCCTCATCGAGATCGGTGGTGACAGTGAACAGGTTCAAGTCATCGGATGCGATCAGCCCCTGCTCGACGAGCGTATCGACGAGGCGAACCCATGGATCCCAGTATCCGGTTCCCGGCGCCTCCAACATGACCACCGGGTGCAAATCAGACTTGCCCGTCTGGATCAGGGTCAGGAGTTCGAACGCCTCGTCGAGCGTGCCGAACCCGCCGGGGAACAAGACGAACGCATCGGACTCCTTGACGAACGTCAGCTTCCGAGTGAAGAAGTACTTGTAGTTGATGAGGCGACTCTCGTGAACCCAAGGATTCGCACCCGCCTCAAACGGGAGGCGCACGTTGACACCGAACGAGTAGTCGCTGCCCGCGCCCCGGTTACCGGCCTCCATGATCCCCGGACCGGCACCCGTGACGACCATCCACTGGTGCCGGTCGACCATGCGCTTGGCAAACTCGGCGGCGAGTTCGTAGTTCGGATCGTGGGGTTCAACCCTGGCCGATCCGTACATCGTGACTTTCCGCACGTCGCGGTACCGCTGGAAGATGAGGAAGGAGTAGCGCAACTCCTTGAGTGTGCTGTTCATCAGCTTCACGTCGCCGCGCTCCGTGCCGCCGCGCAGCGTCTTGAGGGAAGTGACGATCAGCTCCCGAACCAGGTCGGCGTTGCTCGAGTCCTTTCTGCTCGCCGCCAGTTCGATGAGGGCGTCGACAGCATCGTCGAGGTCTGAATCTCCCATTTCGTACGATCGCATCTCATCCCAACCTAACCTGCAGCACCGTGATTCACGTGGTTTGGGACTGGAATGGCACGCTTGTCGACGACCTTCCGATTGTCGTCGAGTCGGTCAACGCCGCCCTCGCAGCGATCGGCGAGTCGCCCATCGACGAGAACGACTACCGCGAGCACTTCACGCGACCGGTCGATCAGTTCTACGTACGACTCCTCGAGAGACCGATCTCGGACGAGGAGTGGTCCACACTCGATCGGGTCTTCCACGATCACTACGGGTCAGCGCTCGACCGCGTTCCTTTCACCTCCGATGCCCTCGCGGCGATCGACGACGTGGCGGCTCGCGACTGGACTCAGTCGATCCTTTCGATGTGGTGGGAGGAGGACCTGGCGGCTTGTGTAGAGCGTCGCGGCCTGGCCGAGCGAATGAGCCTGATCCAGGGGAACCGCAACGACGCAGGAGGGGAGAAGGCAGCGCACTTGATGCGTCACCTGACCACCCTCGATGTCGATCCGGCATCGGTCGTCATGATCGGCGACTCACTGGATGATGCAGCCGCGGCCGGCGTCGTGGGAACGGCATGCGTCCTCTATGACGGAGGATCTCACCACCGGGATCATCTCGAGAACGCCGGTCTACCGGTCGCCGACACACTGACAGAAGCGGTGTCCGTCGCCGCTCAACTCGAACGATGAAGGAGCGACGGTACCGGGACGGCCGGGACGTCGCCCTCCTCCAGGACTTCAACGCCGCAGCGATCTCTGCTACCGACGGCTGCGGCTTCATCCACCCGGGAGACGTTCCTCACCGGCTGTTCAACGGGAACAAACTCTACGATCCGGCCGAGGTGCTCACCATCTGGGAAGACCCGAGTGGCATCGCAGGGTGGGTGATGGCATCACCGCGTCACCGCGGATACGACGCCCAGGTACGGCCCGATCTCCGAACAGGCCCCTTCGAGAAGGAGATACTGGAGTACGCAGAGGAGCAGGTACGGACGCTGATGCGCCGACACGGGATAGAAGGCGAGCAGCTCGGCGGGGACGCATATCGATGCGACACGACGAGGGCAGCGTTGCTCACCGAATTGGGATGGATTCCCGACGGCGATCCACCGTGGGTCCTCAATCGTGCCCGGCTCTCGGGCGTGGCCGAGCCTGCATTGCCCAAGGGATACACGATCAGAGCCGTGCGTGGCGTCGCAGACGCCGAGGCTCTCGCGGACGTACATGCGGTGTCGTTCGGCTCAACATGGACACCGGAACTGTATGAGAAGGTCATGCGATCGCCGGGCTACGCCGTGGACCGAGAGTTCGTTGTCGAGGCGACGGATGGGGCCCTCTCAGCGTTCGCCGTCACATGGCACGACCATCGCAATCGCATGGGCCTCTTCGAACCGGTTGGGACGCACAGCGACCACCGTCGTCGAGGTCTCGGCAAGGCGCTGCTCCTCTTCGCCATGAACGCGATGGCGGCTGCAGGGATGGAATACGCCACGGTCGCCAACGAAGGCACGAATGACGCTTCACGTGCGCTGTACGCGAGTGTCGGCTTCGCGCCCTGGCACCTCCTCGACGGGTACACCAAGCCGGTCTAGGTCGGCCGCTTTACCGCCGAAAGCCCCTGCCCGTAGAGACTCCGGCCCCTATGACGACCCCGTTTGCAGGGATACGGTGCGTGAGGATCGGAGCCGACACCGTAGGAGGCGCACGCCATGGCAGACAAGACCGCCGACCTCGCCGGACCGGGCATCGGGAATTACGACGACCTGGCTCACGCACTCCCCGATGACTACAAGTCGGCGTTGAGCAGTCGCGAGACCATGGAGGCCGTGTTCGCCGTCAAGACGTACATGGAGGAGCACCTCTGTCGTGAACTCGGGTTGATGATGGTTCAGGTTCCGCTCATCGTGGACTCGATGAGCGGTGTCAACGACTACCTCGACCGTGACGGCTCGCGGGGACCCGTCGAATTCCACATCAGCAACGACCACGACGTGAACCCGATCGACGCCCAAGTCGTCCAGGCCGCCACCAAGTGGAAACGCGTTGCTCTCGAGCAGTTCGGGATGAGGCCGGGCGAGGGCATCTGCACCGACATGAAGGCGGTCCGTAAGGACTACTTCCTCGACCACGATCACTCCGCCTACGTCGACCAGTGGGACTGGGAGAAAGTGATCCGCAGCGACGATCGCACGCTCGAGTGCCTCACCGACACGGTGCAACGGATCTGGAAGGTGCTTCACGGTGCCTCTCAGCACGCGCTCGGGCTATTCCCACAGCTCTACGACCCCCGATACCCCGCCATCCCCGAAGAGCTGTTCTTCATCCACGCCGAAGACCTCCTCGCCCGATACCCGGACCTTCCGCGCAAGGAGAGGGAGACGGCGATCCTCCAGGACCATCCGGCTGTCTTCATCTACGGAATCGGATGGACGCTCGAAGACGGCTACCCGCACGAGATGCGAGCCGCCGACTACGACGATTGGGTCACCGAGACGGTCTCGGTCGATGGGCGGCCGATGCATGGACTCAACGGAGACATCCTGGTGTGGAACCCGGTCACGAAGCGGCGCCATGAGTTGACGTCGATGGGTGTTCGCGTGACGAAGGAGACGTTGCGTACTCAACTCGAGATGACCGGCCAGTTGGACTTCCTCGATCTGCCCTATCACCGGGCGATCATGAACGACGAGATTCCGCTGTCGATCGGTGGCGGTATCGGCCAGTCAAGGACCTACATGTACCTGCTGCGAAAGGCCCACATCGGCGAGGTGTCGGTCACCGTGTGGCCGAAGGTCCTGAAAGACATGTGTGCCGACAGGAGCATCTTCGTTCTGGAGTAGGCCGCCTTCGGCGGCGTAGTGAGTACTGAGTACCGAGTAGGAGCGCGGACAGAGCCCCCCGGTGAGCGATTCTCTTCCTCCCCATCAGCCTGAATTCACAGTCTCTGGCCGGGTGGAGTGGTCGATTCCGTTGACGCGAACGGGTTTCCCGTCGGTGTCGTTCGTCACGATGCGGGCGAAGGGTTCGATGTGATGCTCTGACATTCTCCCCCGCCGCCAGGTGAGGGAGATGGCCGGCAGGCCAGAGGGGGAGCCGCGATGCCGTGTCGTTGCGGGACAGATTCCCCCTGCGAACCCGCAGGTGCCCCCTGCTCGTCGCGGGCTCCTCGCGTCCCCCCGCCATTCCGTCGGGGGGACAGACGAAAGATCCCCTGTCGCCTCAGACACAGCGAATTCAGGCTCAGGGAGAGGTGCCGCCCGCAGGCGGTGGAGGGGGTCAAGGGCCGCAGATGAATGGTGCCGATCGGCACTCCTCAGTCAAACCTTCGCGACCATCGTCTTCCACCATGACCGGAGCCGGTCGGCGTGGTGGCCGCGGATCATGACGAGGTGGTTCCCGAGTGGATCGCTGAGAAGCTGATTGACGGCACCGTCTTCGAGGCGCAATTCCACCTGTGTGCGACAGAGGTCCGGTTCGTCGCCCGGTCGCAGGATGTCACCTTCGGCGAGCCAGAGGCGTTCCATTTTGTTCCCACCCACTCGTATGACCGTGATCGGCCCGGCCGCGAAGTCACCGTGCATGCCGACACCCCGATCAGACTCGTAGTGGGTATCGAGCCGAAGGTTCGAGACGAGGCTCGGCGGCACAGTGCAATGAGCCAACCAGAGCGTGTTATCCGTCGGATCGACACGAGATGGGTTCGCCATCCATGCGACCTCGCCGAGGAGTTCGCGTACCCACATCATTGTGACGGTGCTCACCAGGTCGCCTTCGCAGCCGGCGATCGTTCCCTCGTCGTTGAGGCGGGCAAGCGCCAGGCACCCGGTCGTATCGAGTTCACCGATCACATCGAAGCATCGCAGCGAGAGCGCGTCGAGACCCTCACCGTCGATCAGGTCACGCAGACCCTTGTAGATCCCGTCCGCTTTGGCGACTTCCCCGATCTTGATCCGGGCGTCGCCGGCGGGGAGCGGCTCGACATCGGGATCGGTCGTGTAGGCGCCGTAGAGACGGTTGAGGGTGATCGGAATCGCGGTCGGACCCCACGCAGTCCTGAGCACATCGGCGTCCGGCATCGACGCCACCAGCCAGTCAGAGGGTGGCCCGACGACTCCGATGGTCTGACGCCTCATCTGCCGGTAAACGGACAGGTCGTGAACGGCGTTCGCTATCTCGTCCAGACCGTCGCGGTCGTCGGGCCCGCTCAAGTACAGGATCCTTCCCCGACCCCCGAGCTGTCCGACACGCGCGAGCGCTTCAAGCGACGAGGGAAGCGAGTTCTGATTGGGATGGGCGATGAGGAACAGCGGCTCATCGGCATCCCACTGCTCGAGGATCTGCGCTTCCGTGCCGCCGGTGAGCACGAAGGGAAGGATCGGACCCTCGGTCTCGTCGAGGGTCCCGCCGATGGTGTCGAACGCGGGGAGGAAGGCGTCGACGAGACGCTCGATTGATGCCTGATCATGGATGGGGGACGCGACGGGTGTAACGGTGAACATGTCAGTGGAATCTACTGCATCAACCGATGCACAAACTCGCAACGAAGCGTTCCGTGTGCCCGGAGGGCCGCGGGTTTAGTCGCGGTAGTTGACGAACTGCAGCGGAACGTGGAAATCAAGCGCCTTGATCTCGGCGATGACCGTCTGGAGGTCGTCCCTCTTCTTCGCCTGCACCCGCAGCTGATCACCCTGGATCTGGGCCTGAGCCTTCAGCTTCATGTCCCGAATCATCTTCGAGAGTTGTTTCGCGTCGTCCTGAGCGATGCCTTGATTCAACGTGAAGTCGGCCCGAGAGCGGCTGCCGCCGACCGGCTTGATCTCGCCACCTGAGATCGACTTGAGCGACACCTTGCGTTTGACGAGCTTGCCTTTGAGGACGTCGATCGCGGCTTCGACACGATGATCGGAAGCCGACTCGATCGTGATGCCCTCATCGGTGATCTCGATCCGCGTGTCGGTGCCTTTGAAGTCGTAACGGTTGACGACCTCTCTCATCGACTGATCGACGGCATTGCGGACTTCCTGCATGTCGACCTGTGACACGATATCGAATGACGGCATGGGTTTCTCCTATCCTGAGAACGGTGCGCCGGACGGTCCGCGGCGCACGACGGCCGACCAGATGGTTTCGTAGTGATCCCGATCGTACGGGTCGATGTGTGGAAGCACGAACTCTTCCCATGCACGGCGCAGCGGATCCTCGGCCGCCGCATACATGTCGAGGCCGGCAGGGATCCGGTCGAGCACGCTACGCAGGCTCATCGGCGTCTCAACGCGCGTCCTGGCGTCACCGGCGACGAACGACTCGTTGATCTCAACGGCAAGTTTCGAAACATACTCAACCAGATCGCTTCTCATGGTCGGGTGACGGCGCTCGATCATCAAGCGCAGTTCATCTTCGGACGGGAACTCCTTCTCCCAGATGATCCAACGGTCGGAGAACGCCTTGTTGAGCGTCTGCGTCCCGGCGTAGTCGCGGAGATCGGTCGGGTTGAGGGTTCCGAAGATCCGGACGTCGTGGCGGAGACGAACCATCTCACCCGTTGGCAGTTCCAAGGCCTGGTGCCGGTCGAGGAGACCATGGAGGGCGAAGAGGGTCTCGGCACCGGCCGCGTTCAATTCGGAGAGGTTGACGAGCGACGGGCCCCGCAACGCCCGGGTGATGTCCCCGTCCTCCCAGCGGCTCTCGGTCCCGCCCTTCCCGTCGCCGTGGAGCTTGACGGATCCGATGAGGGTGATGTCACGGACCTCGCCGGTGAGGGGGATCCGGTAGTAGGGGAGTTCGAGAATGGCGGCGAACTGCTCGAGATCGTGATCCTTTCCGGTACCCATGTGGCCCCGCAGCGCCAGGTGAAGGGGGATGCCGGTGAAGCGGCGTTCGCGAACCTGCTCGAGTGCAGCGAGGCGGTACAGCATGCCGAGATCGACGTAGTACGGGTCGGATTCGGGGATGTGATCGCGGCGGATCTCCGCATCGGGGAGGTCTTTCGGGATCGATGCTTTCTCGAGAGTGATCGGTACTCCGATGCCCAGCGGGTCCTCGAAGGTGACGGTGTCTGCCATGGGTGCTCCTCAGCTTGTGCTTTGTGTGATCTTCTCAGTGGCGTGGGTCCACCATGTGTCTCCGCCCTCGTCGGCGATGGAACGCAGCAGCGCCGATCGGACGCCGTCGACCATCGCAGGGGCGAGTGCCTCGGGCCGTTCAACGACTTGGTTGCGGGCATAGGCGGCTTGAACGGTCTCGTCGCCGATTCCGATTCCGAGCACCATCGTTCCGCCTCGCTCGATCGACGCTGACGTCTCGGCGAGCGCTTCGACCGAGCCGCGGGTCATCCCGTCGGCAAGGACGACGATGATGCGGTGAGAGACGTTGCGGGCCGAGAGCCGCTCGGCGGCGTAGGCCAGGTTGAACTCGTCAACGTTGGCAGCCTTGTCGAACATCGAGATCGGGGGAGCCGTGTCAGGGTCCCTCCGGACTTCCTTGGCGGCCTCCTGCGGGGTGGCTGCCATCCAGAAGAGTCCAGCGAGTGCATCCTCGGCTGCTCGCCAACGCGATGCGAAGGACTTGACGACGTAGTGGTTCACGGTGCGGGTGAGTCTCTCCGCAGCACCGCCCTGGGCGCGCCGAAGGGCTCCCGTGGCGCGACCCCTTCGCTCCGTGAATGATCGTTCGGTATCACCAGCGGCTGCGACGAAACCACGGTTGAAGATGGCGACTTCGAATTCGATCTGGAGTTCATCCGCCAGTCGGGCGAGCGTCCATGCGCCGAGGGTCGCCGCGGCCAGGGCCCACGGGTGCTTCCTCCCGCCGCGAACCTCTCGAGGTTGGAGCATCGACGCGGATCCGTCCACGAGCAGACTCACGCCGTACGAGCGGCGGTTCGGGAGGTCACGGCGTTCGAACATGCGCTCATACAGCCCGGCACCGAGGAGGAGCGGTGTGTAGGGGGAGAGGTCTCCCGCATCGAAGCCGGTGCGCAGGCCACGGCGTTGGTTCGCGAGGAAGAGCGGGTAGAGCTCACCGGAGACCCGACGCTGGGCGACGCCCCATTCCCGGGAGGCAACTTCGAGCAAGTCGCGACCCTGATGAGCAAAGCGTCGGAACTCCACCGGGAAGTCGCTGACGACGAGCTTGCCTGATTGGCCGGTCGGGAGGTAGATCGTGGGGGCCGTCGACACCTTCATCAACTGGTCGGTTGCCGGGTCGCCCGCCTGGTCTGCCTCACCATGGCGTCCCTGCTCGGCGGAGACCGTCTGGGCCGCCTGACGCGTCTCCTCGTATCCCTCCCGATCGGCGAGTGGAGGGGTGACGATCCGCACGGCGTCGACGCTCTCGGCGATGGCCATCTGATCGGCGGCCATCTCCGTCTTGCGACCGACCGAGGCGTCGGAGGCGGCCCCTTCGATGAGGAGACCGTGCATGCGGGCGACCTCGATGAGCTGCAGGGCAACACTCCCGACAGCCCAGGGGTCGTCGAGCTCCGGGACGGTGTCGAGGAATGGAACGGCATCGTCGAGGGCGATCGCGACATGCGGGTCGACGCGGCGTTGGAGGTCATTGCGTTCGAAGTAGCCGCCGACGATCAGGAAACATGCGAGCGCGAACTGGCCGAGGGGTCTGGCATTGGCGGAAGCTCCCGGCACTGCAGCGCGGTAGAGATCGGAGAGCACCGAACGGGCCCCGGGGAACGGAGCGAGATGACGCTGTTCCTGCCGTGCATCCTCGAGGGAGAGGAACATCGCCTCTGCGGCCGGACCCGCAACCGTGTGCAGCGCGTCGAGGAGCGTCACGGCGCCACCCGGTATCACGGGTTCTGGTTCGAGGGGATCGTCGAACGGGTGGACCTCGCTCTCGTCGTCGATCTCAGCTTCGGGTTCGATCCAGTCGTAGGAGGTCAGTTCTGCAAGGGGGGGAGGCTCGGCACCGTCGTCTTCGAGGGAGCGCCGGTGGGCCAGCCACGACTCGGGGATGGGGCGCTCATCGTCGAAGTCGGTGGCGATGAGGTGGATGGCCTCGTGGAGTGCCGACGTCAGGGCGACTTCGGTGGGGGTTACCGGCGCGCTCCTCGCGTATGCGGCTTGGAACACGCCCGGATTGATGACGATCTCGTCCTTCGAAGCGCTCGCTTTCGACCCGAGACGGACCCGCAGTTCGTCGTTCCCGGCGATGGATCGGGCGAAACGGGTTACCGCCGGCGCGACCCGCTGATAGCGCGCGACGACCGCCTCGATCACCCGGTCTTCGGGTGGGAGGATCTCCTCAAGGAAGGTTTCGTCGTGCGCGCGCATGAACTCATGAGCATACGATGGCTGTCAAGCCTGTACAGGGAAACGTTCCCGCCGTCATTCGCGGTACGGTTGGACCGTGGACGACCTGAAAATCTCTGACACGATCACGATCCCGTCCGACG
>JBLWQS010000030.1:0-10960 GCA_048452705.1 Acidimicrobiia bacterium | reverse complement strand
CCACCGAGACCTCCTCAGCGATCCGACGGGCCGCTGCGGCGATCTCCGTCCGACCGCCGTAGTTGAAGGCGTAGACCATGTTGAGATTCGTGTTCCCGGCGGTCTGTTCCTCGGCGATCCTCATGCGCTCCAGCACTGCAGAGGGGATGCGCTCGTCTTCGTGATCACCGATGAAGATGACTCTGACACCCAGTTCGTCGAGCTCGTCTCGCCGACGTTCCAGAAGGTCGACGTTGAACTCCATGAGGAACGCCACCTCGTCGGGGTCCCGACCCCAGTTCTCGGTGGAGAACGTGTAGACGGTGAGCCATTCGATTCCAAGATCAAGCGCGCCGTGGACGATGTCGAAGAGGGCGGGTTCTCCCCGGGCGTGCCCTGCTGTTCGGTGGAGTCCTCGGGCGTTCGCCCACCGGCCGTTGCCGTCCATGATGATCGCAACGTGGCCGGGTATCCGGTCCGGATCGAGGCGTGTAGACAGATCAGACATCGATCAATGCCATCGAATCGAGCTTCCGTTCGAGGTGGTACTCCATGAACCGACGGGATATCCCCATCGCCTCCCGGCTCATCGCGAGATCGGGGTCGGGAAGCGCTGAGATGTCGGCGCCGGCCAGGACTGCCAAGTACTCGATCACGCCCGATCGGAGGGCGTATGACCCGGGCGTCCGACACCGATCGCAGAGAACGCCTCCTGCCGCGAAACTGAATCGTGTGAGGCCTTCCCTGGCTCCGCATCCGGCGCAGCGGCTGAGCGCTGGAGCGACCCCGACGATCTCTGCCGCCTTGAGAAGGTAGGTGGTGACGAGATCGGGATGGGGATTCGAGCCATCGAGGGCTCGGAGACCGCGCTGGAGCAGGAGGAACAGGCGTCTGGCCGGTTCCTCCTCCTGGGCGACGATGTCGGCGATCTCGATCATCGTTCCTGCAGCGACGACACTGTCGAGGTCCCCACGGAGTTTCGGGAAGGCCTCGATGATCGACACCTCCGTGATCATGTCGAGGTTCTTCCCCTCATAGAGCACGAGATCCACGTGGGTGAGCGTCTCGAGGCGGCCACCGAATCGGCTCTTCGTCTTCCGGACGCCCTTGGCGACTGTACGCAGCTTGCCCCGATTCGGGCTGAGCAGGATGATGACCTTGTCGGCCTCGCCGAACGAGTACGACCGAAGCACGATCCCCTGATCGTTGTAAAGAGCCATGGGGGCAAGCGTACCGCTTGCCGGTACTGAGTACCGGTCAGGTGAACGGTTCGGTCCAACCGTTCAGCAGACCACAGCCAACAGTTGACAGCCAACAGCCAGAATCCGATGTCCGGGCTGTTTGCTGTCTACTGTCGGCTGTCCGCTGAGATTCAGAACCCCAATCGGTCCAGGGTGTCGTCTCGGCGCTGCCAGTCCTTCTCCACTTTGGCCCTCAGGTCGAGATAGACGGGGACGCCGAAGAGGCGTTCGAGTTCGACTCGGGCTTCGGCGCCAACGGTCTTGATCAGCGCGCCGCCCTTTCCGATGACCATGCCCTTCTGTGACTGCCTCTCGATGTACACGGTTGCGGGGATGTACAGAACACCGTTGTCCCGCTCTTCGATGTCACCGACCACGACGGCAAGAGAGTGCGGCAGCTCTTCTCGAAGGCGTGACAGGTACTTCTCTCGCACGAGTTCGGCAGCCAGCAGCTGATCTGGTTGGTCGCTGTGCATTTCCGGTGGGAAGAAGAACGGTCCCTCTGGCATCAATCCTTCGAGTTCGTTCCGTAGCGTCTCAAGCCCCGCTCCTTTGAGCGCCGAAATCGGTACGTACGCTGCGAAGTCCCACTCCCCTGCTCGGGCAAGTTGCCTGAGAACTTCGTCGTTCGACGCTTGATCGGTCTTGTTCACGGCCACGATGACGGGGGCACCCGACGCGACGAGTCGCTCGGCGATCAGCTTGTCACCGGGTCCGATCGGCTGACCGGCATCGAGCAGGAACAGCACCGCGTCGGCTTCCGCTATCGAGCCGTAGACGAGTTTGTTCAACCGCTCGCCCAGGACGTTGCGAGGCTTATGGAGACCCGGCGTATCGACGAGCACCAACTGGATCTCGCCATTGGTAGCGACGCCGCGAATGGTGTTGCGAGTGGTCTGGGGCCGGGGCGATGTGATCGCCACCTTCTGGCCGACGAGGGCGTTGACCAGCGTCGACTTTCCAACGTTCGGCCGCCCTACGACCGAGATGAATCCGGACTTCGTCATTGTTTCGCCACCCTGACTTGTGCCACCCGCCGACCTTGCACATCCTCCGTGGTCAGGATGAGATCGTTGTACTTGAATGATTCCCCGACGGCGGGGACACGCCCCGCAAGCCCGAGGACCAGGCCACCGACCGTGTCCCACTCCTCATCGGGGAACGCGATGCCCAGCACGCCCGAGAGATCGTCTACATCGAGGCGCGCATCGACGAGGTACTCCCCCGATTCAAGCGGCACCATCATGGGCTCTTCGTCGTCGTACTCGTCGACGATCTCTCCCACGATCTCTTCGAGGAGATCTTCGATCGAGACGACTCCCGCCGTACCTCCGAACTCGTCCACGACGATGGCAAGGTGTTTCTGCTTCGCCTGCATCTCACGGAGCAATTCCGAAATCGCTTTCGTCTCCGGGACGAAGTAGGGATCGTGGGCAAGGTCCCGCGCTGGTCTCGGCGGCGCTTCCTCGTCGTAGAGGGTGAGAAGGTCCCTGGCATAGAGCAGGCCGACGATGTCGTCCACGTTCTCCCCGGTGAGCGGGATCCTCGAGCGGCCTTCCTCGAGCACGAGGTCGACCGCATCATCGGTTGATGAGGCGGCGGGAAGCGTCACCATGTCGGTACGTGGGACCATCACCTCGCGCACGATCGTGTCACCGAACTCGATGATCGACGAGATGAGTTCACGCTCTTCGCGGTCGTCTTCATCGTCCTCGTCGTCTTCATCCTCGTCGTCATCCGACACAAGATCGTTCGCGGCATCACCGATCCGGATCGCAATCCGGAGCATTCGCGAGAACCGGTAGGCGAAGGAGCGAGAACGGGATCGGCCGATAGTTCTCGGTATGAGATCGGAGAGGAGAACGATCAGCAACGTCATCGCTATGAATGCGAGGCCGAGCTGCCATCCGGAGAGGATCCGTTCCATCGCCCAACTCGCAGGAATCACCGCCAGGATCAGCAGCGTGGTAACCACCGTGCCGAGCGCTGGCTGGATCCGGTTCCGCTCTTCGAGGAGCGTCGCAACGACTGCCGCTCGCTGGTTTCCCTCGCCGGCGTCGTGAAGCGCGTCTGCTCGTGGGGTTCGCACCAGCGCTGCGCCCGCTGCGCGGAGGATCGCTGTCAGGAGGACGAGCACTGCCGAAAAGGCGAACGCTGTGGCGATCACGGCCTCACCCTACCGACAAGCGACAGGAGTTCGCTCTCCCGCGCCTCCATTCGGGTCGCCTCGTCCTCGATCTCGTGGTCCCATCCGAGGAGATGCAGGAGGCCGTGGACGACCATCAACGAGAGTTCATCGTCGAACGCTGCCCCGTGTTGCTCTGCATTGACGCGCACAATCGTTGGAGCGATGAACACATCGCCGAGTTCGATCGGCGGACCACCGGGCGACCGCATCGGCGGCACCCCGGGAGTTGAGGCTTCGATCGGGAACGAGAGGACGTCGGTGGGTCCGCTCTTCCCCATGTGCGCTTTGTTGAGTTCTGCCATCTGAATCTCGTCGATCAGAATGAGGGAAACGCCGGTCTCCGATTCGAGACCTTCCTGTTCAAGCACTAGTTCAGCAAGGCGGAGCAACTCGTTGGTGACGATCGGTTCATCCTGTTCATCGGCGAAGAGGACGTTCACCCATCCTCCTCGTCGGATGCCTCATGGACGTCTTCACTCTCCGTCGGTGTTTCCACTTCCTGGACTTGTGCAGCCGTCGGCAGTGCTGGGGTGACTCCACCCTCGACAACCTGCGGACCGGGGAAACCCGGGTACGGGACACGAGCGTGGTAGTAGCCCATCAGGGCCCGTACGAGCTCAGCCTTGACCTTGGTGAGGTCCCCGAACGTCAGTTGCGATTCATCGAGTTGACCGTCGTCGACCTTTTCGGTAACGACCGTCTCGACGACGTTGCTGAGCCCTGCGGCCGTCGGATCCTCATTGTGGGCGTACGCTCGCGCGGCAGCTTCCGTGGCGTCGGAGATCATGACGATCGCCATCTCCTTCTGCCGCGGTTTGACCCCGTGGTGACGGAACAGTTCAGGGTCGACATCCGGATCGGTCTCGAGGGCGCGGTGGTAGAAGTAGCGCATGAGGCTCGTGCCGTGGTGCATCCGGATTCCGTCGGTCACATCTCCAGGAAGCCGGTACCGCTTGGCAAGCTTCAGGCCTTCGGTGACGTGCGATCTGATGATCTGCGCCGACTCTTCCGGCGGCAGCGTGTCGTGCGGATTGGACACGCCGAACTGGTTCTCGACGAAGTACTGGGGAAGCGCGACCTTTCCGAGGTCGTGATACCAAGCCGCAGCCTGTGCAAGCAGCGGATCGGCGTCGACAGCGCGGGCGGCACGGCCGGCGAGCGCTCCAACGAGCATCGAGTGATTGAACGTCCCAGGAGCCTGCTCTTCGATGAGGCGCAGTGCCGGGTGGTTGCGGTCGAGGAGATCGAGGAGGCCGAGCGCTGTGGTGATACCGAACGCGCTCTCGAGGAACGAGACCAGGCCGAGTGAGATGAGTCCGGCGATTACCGCGCCGGTGAATGCCCACACGGCGGACATACCGATGTTGCCATCTCCGAATACCCATTCGAGCGTCGCAGCGACGGGAGCAACGGTGATCGCCGACAGCAACACGGCGACACGAAGCTGACGCCGTGACGAGACTCGGGAAACGAACGCCACCGGCACGACGGTCGCGATCGCGGCATAGACAGTGAACGCGAGGTCGAGTGTCGACAGAGCTGTGAATCCGGCCATCGGAATGGCGAGCACGACGGCCGTGCGCGGATCGAACAGGATCGCGGCAAGGAAACCGATCGCGACCGCTGGAAGGAGATAGCCAAGGGCTCGATTGTCGGTCGCAACGATCGCTGGGAGGCGCGACATCATCGCGGCGAGCACCAGCAGGATTCCGAGCAGCGCCATATGACGCGGTTGTGACCACTGCGCTGGAGCGATTCTCCACAGGAAGAACGCCGCCAGGAGCACGGCGAGAATACCGAACAGAGCCATCGCCACTCGGGAGGTCCCGCCGGCCACCTCCGGCTCGTAGAGACCGAGCTGTTGGATGGCCTCGTATTCGATGCTGCCGATCGGTTGTCCCGCAACAACGATCGTGTCGCCCAGCGAGTACTCGACCGTCACCGGTTCAACGGCCTCGGCAGCGGCCTTGCGCTCGGTGGCGGTCGCGTCGTCATCGATGAGCAGGTTCGCCTGGAGGCTGAATCCGACGAGCTGTGCGATCGCCTCTCGGGCCATGTCCTGTTCGTCTCGCGGAAGCCCTGCAACGAAGATCGGGGGACGAGTCAACGGATTGATGTAGAGCTGCTGCCGTTCGGATAGATCGGTTGGCTTGATCCCCCGGTCCAATTCCACGTTGAGCGTCCGCAGGCTCTCGGCCTCAACGTCGGGGAATACCGCATCCTCGCCCTCGGCGACCCGGTTGAGGTCGTTGTTGTAGAGCGTGACGAAGGACGGGATCGGGAGGTTCAGCTGGGCATGGCTCGCGTTGAGACGGACGATCTGGTCTTTGAGCGAGCGCCGTGGAAGCGTGGTGGTGGTCGTTGTCGGTGGCTGTGTGGTCGTGGTGGTCGTCGACGTCGTGGTCTCACCGGGTTCCATTGAAGTCGTCGTCTCCTGGATCGTCGTCGATGTCGTCGTTGACGTCTCGTCGGGAATCAACGACTCGTCGATCGCCCCTTCGGCGAGATCATCGAAGAACGACACGACTTCGCCACGCACGGCAAAGGTCGCTTCGTTGTTGTTCGTGTAGACGGTTTCCACGGAGTTCGCTGCGGCAACCCGTGCCTGATCCGTGGCGTCGTGGTCGACAATCGGGTCGGTGGATCGAGGAGCGATGAAGGTCTCCGGAGATGGTTGTCCAACCGCGAGGTCCTCGAGCGGCGCCTCACCACCGGTGTCGGTGCCCAGGACGAGGATCATCGACACCAACAGCATCGTGATCGCGAGGATTCCCGTGTTGATGAGTGCTGTGCGATCGAATCTCACGATCGACTCTCCTCGAATCGACGGTACGCCTCGACGATCGCAGCGACGATGCGGTGCCGCACGACGTCGTCTGCGGTCAGTTCTTCGAATGCGATGCCGTCGATTCCGACCAGAACTCCGGCGACCATTTTGAGACCGGAACCACGACCGTCGGCAAGGTCGACCTGCGTGATGTCCCCGGTCACGACCATCTTTGAGTTGAAACCCAGTCGAGTGAGGAACATCTTCATCTGTTCGGGCGTGGTGTTCTGCGCTTCGTCGAGTACGACGAATGCGTCGTTGAGCGTCCGACCTCTCATGTAGGCGAGCGGGGCGATCTCGATCGTTCCACGTTCCATCAGACGGGCGGTCTCTTCCGGTCCGAGCATCTCGTACATGGCGTCGTAGAGGGGCCGCAAGTAGGGATCGACTTTCGCCGCCAGGTCTCCGGGAAGGAATCCGAGCCGCTCGCCCGCTTCGACGGCAGGTCGGCTCAGGATGATGCGCTTCACGGCACCCGAGACGAGTGACTCGATGGCGCACGCCATGGCGAGGTAGGTCTTGCCGGTGCCGGCCGGACCGATGGCGAACACGAGCGTGTTGTCCCGAATCGCGTCGATGTACCGCTTCTGACCGAACGTCTTCGGCCGCACGTGACGGCCACGGCCGACGCTGATCGATTCGGAGAAGACGCCGGATGGGTTCGGCACGTCCCTCTTGACGAGGTCGATGACTCGTGCCACGCGGTCGCCATCGAGTTGCTGTCCCTCTTGGACAACGATGAGGAGTTCGTCGAGAACGGTTCCTGCCGCCTTCGACTCGCGGTCCGGTCCGGTGATGTTGATCTCGTTACCGCGGGCCACAATCCTGGCCAGAGGGAAAGCGTTCTCGACACGCCGTAAGTGCGCGTCGCTCTCACCGAGCAGCTCAACCATGAGGTGGTTGCTCGGCACGCGAATGCAGACGTCACTTGTGGTGGTGCTGGTCACAGGAGAAGCCTCTCACAAACAGCGGACGTTGTGGTGGAAGCAGGGCCCATCGGGTGATGATGAGTATATCGGTCGCTCCCGTCAACCCATTGAGGAACGCCCGGCTCGATCCGGGTGTCGGATGCGCCGTGTTTGACGCTAGGGGCGGTTCGCCACTCTGACTTCTTCGAGGCGGTCGGAGAGATTCTCTCCGTCGCCGATGAGGCGGGAGAGAAGACGCAGGTCTTCGGCCCGCACGGTGAGGACCTTCCCATTGAAGTCCTGTCGCTCAACCTGGATCGAAGAGAGGAAGCGCTCCAGAATCTCCCCAACGGGGCCGTCGAGTTGATCGAGAAGGCCGAGATCGATCGTCACTTTGTTACCGGTCTGGTTGGCGATCGCCGCTGCGGGCTCCGGTGGCAGGAGCTGCATGACCGGTACCCCGTAGTAGCCGGCAAGGCGGTGGAGTCGCGGGACGGACAGGCTCCGTTCACCCCGCTCGTAGGCACCGAGAACGGCGGCCTTGAACTCCCCATCGGATGCGCTCTGAACGTCTTGAAGCGAGAATCCTCGTTGGCGCCGAATCGACCGCAGCCGCTCGCCCACTCGCTCGTTGTACGAAGCCATCAATGCCTCCCTGTTACCCAGAGCGCTGCCCTGAACGCTCTCAGTGGCAGTCTACGCCTTCATGCCCGTATCACGCAAGGCGAAATCCGGGATTTCGTAGCGCTAGCGCTTGAAAAGGCCGCGTTTGCGCTTCGCTGGTTTCTCCTCGCGAAGCTCGGCGTACGTCCGAAGCGTCTCTTCCTGGTCTTCGGTCAGATCGGTGGGAATGGTCACGCCGATGTGGACGAACATCTCACCCCGGCCTCGCCTGCGGAGCCGCGGCATCCCCTTCTTCGCGAGGCGGTACACCGTCTCTGGTTGCGTTCCGGCAGGAAGGTCGATGCTCTCGATGTCACCGTCGATGACCGGAACCTCCACCGTCACGCCAAAGACTGCCTCGCTGATCCCGATCTCCACACGGTGATGGAGCTCATCGCCGATCCGTTCGAAGCGCTCATCGGATTCCACGCTGATCTCCACGTAGACGTCGCCTGCCGGCGCACCCCGTTCCCCCGCTCCGCCTCTTCCCGAAAGTCGGAGCCGGGTTCCATCTTCAACCCCGGCGGGGATGTCGACGGTGACCGAGCGATCCACCGTCACCAGCCCACCTCCTTCACACTTCGTGCAGGGGTGATCGACCGTCTGTCCTTTTCCTGCACACTGCGGGCATGGGGCAACCGTCATGATCCGGCCGAGGAACGAATCACGAGCGACCTGAACGCTCCCTGCCCCACGACACGTCGAGCAGGTAACTGGTCCGTGACCCGGCTCGGCTCCAACACCATCGCAGCGATCACAGGTGCCGGGTGCACGGAACTCGAGTTCGCGACCCGCGCCGACGGCGGCGTCCGCAAGTGTGAGCGACACCGCCGAGCCGATGTCGGTGCCGCGTCGAGGACCCGCACGACGGCCACCGCCACCAAATCCACCGAAACCCCCACCGAAGAACTGCTGCAGGATCTCGTCGAGGCCACCGAACTGTGAGAACAGATCGCCACCGCCGGGAACCTCGCCCCGGTCGTAGCTGGCCCTGCGCTGGGGATCAGAGAGGACTTCGTAGGCCTCTGCGATCTCCCGGAAGCGAGCCTCGGCTTGAGGATCGTCCGGGTTCGCATCGGGATGTGTGTCCCTCGCGAGTTGACGGAACGCCTTCTTGATCTCCTCGGGAGTCGCGTCGCGGCTCACCCCCAGGATCTCGTAATAGTCCTTCATCACTCCGCTCCAAGACTCTCTTCGAGGTTCTCGCCGATCTCTTCAACAACCCGGATCGTTCGGCGATAGTCCATCCGCATCGGCCCGATCACGCCGACTCTTCCAGAACCACGGGATCCGAACGACGTGCTGACCACGGCAAGGTCCAGCGTGTCGCCGATCTCCTCACCGATGCGGACACTCGTACCGTCGGTCGATTCACCGAGGATGGCCTGGAGATCGCTGTCTCGTTCGAGCAGATCGAGCATGTGGTGCACGATCGCCAGATCAGCCCAAAGACCGGCGAGTTGACTTGTTCCACCGATGAAGAGTTGCGGGGCATCCCCTTCGACACGTTGGATCTCATGGTGGACCGGGTCGATGATCCGACGGACGAGGTCCGGCAGATCGCCGCTGTTCAAGCGCTGATCGTCGTTCGCTTCGTCGAGGTCGCGGCCTGCGTAGACCCGTTCGAGCACCCGCTCCGCCTCGTCGATCTGGCTATCGGTCGGCTCGAAACTGAGCGTGACGACATGCTGAGCAACCTGACCCGTCTCTGCGATCGTGACCACGAGTACCGCGGAAGCTCCGAGCCGTACAAGGTGAACGGCGTGGATTCGATCCACTTCGGCTTGCGGGCTGACGACCACGGCCGGCAGGTGCGTGATGTCAGAGACCAAACCGGACGTGTCCTTCAGCAGGCGCGACACCTCGCTGTGCACGTCGGTGAAGAACGAACGGATCCTGTCGTGCGTCGCCGACCGCAGACGGGCCGGGGAGCAATGATCGACGTAGTAGCGATAGCCCGAATGGGTCGGGATCCGACCGGACGACGTGTGGGGTTGGGCAACGAAGCCATACGACTCAAGCCGTGCCACCTCGTTGCGAATCGTCGCGGACGACACGTCAAGGGCGCTTCGTTCGAGGATCACCTGAGAGCTCACCGGTTCGCCGGTGCGGATGTACTCCTCTACGAGCGCCTGGAGGACATGGGCCTTCCGGTCGTCGAGCATCAGCGAAAGCTAGCAGTCACCGGGCGAGACTGACAGAACGGATCGAGCAACGAGATCCGTGAGCAACGGTTTGAGGACCACGACGCGGCCGTCCCGAATGCCGACGACGCCGGCATCGACGAGTCGCCTGCCTTCGCCCGACGCCAGAAAGGCACCACCGATCGATCCGGGAAGGACACCTGCTGCGAGGCGGAGGCCCACCATGAATCGCTCGCGCTCAGACTCGAACTCGCCGAGGCGTTCGTCCCCCGATCGCGGCCGATTGCCTTCCTCTACGTGGTCGAGATAAGCATCGAGGCGACGGATATTGCGTGCCCGCACGCCGCCGCGGTAGTCGTGAGCGCCGGTACCGAATGCTGAGAACTCGCCCAACATCCAGGTGGAGAGGTTGTATCGGCAGGCGCGTCCGGGCCGGGCCCAGTTCGACACCTCGTATCGGACGAGTCCCGCAGATCGGGCGGCCGCGTCGAGGTGCTCGTAGCGGTCGGCCTGATCATCAGGATCTGGCTCGGGCGCCCCTGCAAGGACCGCGCGGCTCAACGCCGTTCCGCCTTCAACGGTGAGAGCGTACGCCGAGAGGTGGTCGGGTTCGAGTTCGACCGCACGCTCGACCGTTCGTTGCCACGACTCGTCGGTCTCCTCCGGCGTGCCGAATATGAGATCGATGCTGATGTTGGAGAAATCGGCTGATCGGGCCGCAGCGAAAGCATCCAAGGCGTCGCCGGGTGAGTGGACTCGTCCGAGCGCAGCCAGGACCACCGGATCGAACGACTGGATCCCGAACGAGACACGGTTGAATCCGATGCTGCGCAGGTCCCGGGCGAAGGCGGGTGTCCAGTCCTCCGGGTTAGCTTCGATGCTGATCTCGGCGCCGTCGGCGATCCCGAAACGTGCTTCGATCGCACCGATGATCCGTGCAAGATCACCGGGCTGCAGCCGGGTCGGTGTTCCACCGCCGAAGTTGATCGCGTGCACCTCGGAGGGATCTG
>JBLWQS010000029.1:0-11003 GCA_048452705.1 Acidimicrobiia bacterium | reverse complement strand
CACTTCGGTCGAGCCCTGCTCGGTCTCGACCTCATGGCGTGGATCTTCGTTTGCTTCTGCCTCGCGACTCTCTTCCGCTGTGGTTCCTCGGCGCGGTTCCGGGTGATGCTTCGGCAAGCGCCTGTGGTCCAAATCCTGCACACGATACGAAGAAGGCCCTTGGGACACCCACATATCCCAAGGGTTCTCTCACGTCCAGATTCGCCGATTCTGGCGCCCTGATGACGAGCCGATGGCACACGACTCGTGCGCCGCACAGCGCTCGACTGGTGCGAGATGCTTCGAATCCACACGTCGCCCACGCGGCCCTGAAGAAACCGGTCAGCCTCAGGCTCTGAACGTCCCGGGTCGAGGCTGCATCTCCGGAGCGGAGTAGCCCGATTCCCACGGGAACCTGCCTCCGATGTCGTCGTAGCTGAGTTGGAGCACCGGGACTGAGAGCTCATCGGGTCGCCGGTAGAAGCGATTCGCTGAGAACACGATGTCGCCCGGGTTCGGAACGGTTTCAGGGATGATTCGGTGCGGCCACTCGTCGAACTCGACGAGATGACCGGGCAGAAGCGTTTCTCCGGTGCGTACGCGTTCTCCGAGATCGTTGAGGACACCGACCACCGTCTCCGGCGGCACGCCGAAGATCAGAAGCTCCGGGTGCGCAAGCCCCCACAGGCCGATCGTGTAGGCGAAGGGTGGACCGCTGGACTGTCCGCCGTCACAGCCCGGTCGAGAACACGTCCCGCCGCCGACGTACTGGATCATCCATCCGCGGCGTCGGACCACGGCCACCGTACGGGCTTCGTCTTGGTCGTGCCAGGCCTGCGTTCGGGCATCCATTGCGGCTCCTTGTCAGGGTTTGCGGTTCCGGTGCGAACGTATCAACGACGAGTGACACAAACGCGAAGTCGAACCAGCGAGCTTCCTGGCCTCTCGCTTCGCAGACGGGAGCAGGTATTGCTCCGGATCTCGGTTCGGAGTTCGCGGTGCACAGGGCGGTGTCGTAGGATCGTCGGGTCATGGAACTTTCCGACGTATTCGGTGCACAGACTGTCGGCGATCTAGCCGGGCCACGGGTCTATCCACGTGGCGCTACCTATCACTCCGATGGTCGCGTCGAGATCAAGTCACGGAGTAGCCACCGCCTCACGGCGAAGGTGCGCGGCACGGTCCCGTACTTCGTTGAGATATGGGTCGATCGCGGTGAACCGGGATGGTCGTGCAGTTGTCCGTATGCCGAAGACGGTTTGTTCTGCAAACACTGTGTCGCTGTCAGTTTGACGCTCATGTCGGACGAGTCAACACATTTCTCTCTCGTCTCAGAGCTGGTCGAATTGCCGCACGCTGGAGATCTCACGGGTCACCTCCAGGGGCTTCCGCGACAACGTCTCGTCGAGATTGTGCTCGAGCAGTGTGAGGCCGACTGGGCGCTTCGCGCACGACTCGATGCCGCGGCGAGAGCGGCTCGGGGTGATGGTCCCGACCTCGCGGCGTGGAAGAGCCGCATCGACAGCGCGTTCTCGCCGATTGGGGACTTCGTGGACTATCGGGAAGCGCAGGGTTGGGCATCCGGCATCCATGACGTCCTCGACGGTGTCGAGATGCTCCTCAGCGCGGGACACGACGATGCGGCGATCGTCTTGTCCGAGCACGCCCATCGCTGCAACGAGGCCGCGATTGAGTATGTCGACGACTCCGATGGCTCGATCACCGACATCGAAAGTCGGATTGGTGCGATGCATCTGGCCGCGTGCCAATCGGTCCGACCCGACCCGATCGCCCTAGCGCGCCAACTCGCAGATCTGGAGCTGACATCAGAACTCGACGGGTTCCACCGAGCGGCGGAGAGCTATGCCGGTGTTCTCGGAGAATCCGGGATTGAAGAGTACCGACGGATCCTGAGTCCACAGTGGGACGCGGTGAAGGGCTCGGAGAATGAGCGGTCGAGCGGCCGATTCAGGGTTGAGCAGGCCATGATCGGTGTGGCGCTCGGAAGTAGGAATCCCGACGCATTGATCGAGGTGATCGGCGAGGGGACGCTCTACCCACACGACTATCTCGAGATCGCCGTTGCGCTAGCGGATACCGGCCGTCACGATGACGCGATCGACTGGGCTCGGCGGGGTTTGGCCGAGTGGCCATCGCGTCCCATGCAACTGTCCGAGCTGCGTGCACTCCTCGCAGAACTCCTCCATGATCAGGGAGAATCGGGGGCGGCCGTCGAGTTGTACTGGGATGCATTCCTGGCGATGCCTTCTTTGTCGAGCTATCGGGACCTCCTGGCTCAGGTAGGTCCCGACTCCGACCGGTGGGCGCGGCGTTGCACGGAATTGCTCAGCACCCGGACTGCCGAGGAGTCGCACGAGGACGATGAAGCGCGGCCGTGGTTTGTCCCCAGTCCTTCACAGGCGCTCATCGAGATCCTGATGTACGAGGGCAATATCGATGCGGCATGGGACACCGCGATCGAGCACGGCGCCTCCGATGGGACGTGGGGTTCGCTCGCCCGGGCGCGTGAAGCGACGCATCCGCTCGACTCGATCGGCGTGTACGAACGCGAGGTGTTCGCACAGATCGACAAGAAGAAGCGGCGCGACTACGAGTCCGCCGTTCGGCTGCTCGCACGAATCGAGCAGGTTGGCGATCGGGCGGGGGAGCCGGAGAGATTCCGCGCTCTCATGGAACGTGTCCGTGCCGAACACCGACCGAAGTGGTCGTTCATGGAGATGCTTGACCGCAACGGCTGGTAGCCCGTGGATCACATTGTGCTACAATGTAGAACATGTCCGAAGTCGGGATTCGCGCATTGAAACAGAATGCATCGGCCGTGGTGGCTGAGGCTGCTGCCGGTGAGATGGTCACGATCACGGATCGCGGCCGCCCGGTTGCTCAACTCGTGCCACTCGCTGCAAGTCGAGTAGAAGCTCTTGTTGCCGCGGAACGCGCCCGGCCGGCACTTCGGCAGTTGAGTGAGCTACCGGCTCCGGCTCGGCGACGGAGGGGCCGTCGGACGCTCTCCGAAGAGTTGGAGGACATGCGCCGGTCAGAGAGGTACTGACGGTGTTCTATCTGGACACGTCCGCAGCTGTGAAACTCGTCGTCGCTGAGAGAGGTTCGGCGGCGCTGCGGCGATGGCTAGCGGGCCGTGATGGTCAGATTGTTTCGAGCGATCTCCTGCGGACGGAGCTGCTGCGGACCACTCGAAGGGCGGCACCAGAGCAGATGGTGCAGGCGAGGGCGGTCCTCGATTCGGTGATCCTGCTGAAGCTCTCGACTGCGGTGTGCGAGCGAGCGGCTGTGCTGGAATCCGATCTCCTCCGCAGCCTTGACGCGCTGCACCTGGCCGCGGCGTTGGAGATCGGTGATGACCTCGAAGCCTTGGTGACCTACGACCAGCGCCTGGCAGAGGGTGCCGAGGCGCTTGGGATTCGCGTTGTCGCTCCGGTCTGACAGATCGACGATCATCCCCGAATCCATGACCCGAAGGCCGTGAGCTCAAATCCTGTCCGCTGCGTACGAAAGCCCCTGCAGATGCAGGGGCTTCGGCGTTTCAGCGAACGTTCCGGGAAAGGTCACTGGACCTGTCACCGGATATCACTCGCGCCGATCAGCAGTTACCTCGATCTCGGGAGCGCAGCCCGTGGTGGTTGGGTATCTCCGGACTCTTCGTAGTGGAGGCCCGGAGATCATGCCGACGGATGCCACGTTGGCGGGCTTGCAGCTGCTGTCGTATCCGGAGGCGGGTGAGGATGACCACGGCGGGTTTGGAACGGAGTTCAGGTGTTCGCCTGTGGCCGTGAGCCAGAAGGCGCGGCATGACGCAGGCTGTAGATGCATGACGCGTACAGGCCGACTCGACGACCGCTGTGCGTCAGATCCTCCCGGGGGTTCCCAGCGGAGGGAGTCAGTCCATCTCGCCGAACCAGCCGCGCCGCTCCATCCACTTCGCTGTCTCGATGACCGGAACTACCGAAGCGGCGACGGAGAAGAGTGCGAGCCACTCGACGATGCTGAGGGCAGACGTGCCGAAGGCGTCTTGGAGGAAGGGCACGTACATGATCGCAGCGAGGAGAAGCACCTCCCATGCGACCGCGAGATTGAGCCACCTGTTGGCGAACGGATCATCGAGAACTGAGCGGCGGTCGGAGCGGTAGCTGTAGGCCTTGAAGAACTGAATGAGCACAAGGGAGACGAATGTGTGTGCCATCGCCTCCTTCACGGTGCCGCCCAACGCCCTGGTAGCGGCGAAGACTCCTAGGTTGACGATCCCCGACCACACCCCACCGACGGACATCAACGTAACGACGGGTCTGGTGAAGATGCCTCGGCTGGCATCTCGCGGTGGGGTCTGCATCAGGTCCACCTCGGGCGGATCGACGGAGAGGGCGAGGGCAGGCAGTCCGTCGGTAGCCAGGTTGACGTAGAGGATCTGAACCGCCGAGAGGGGGAGCGGCATCCCGGCAAGGGTTGCGCCGGCCATGAGGAAGACTTCCCCGGTGTTTGACGAGATCAGATACATGAGGTACTTCTTGATGTTCCTGAAGATCCCGCGGCCTTCTTCGACGGCGGCGACGATCGAGGCGAAGTTGTCGTCGAGGAGAATCATGTCGGCGGCTTCTCGCGAGACGTCGGTGCCGGAGATGCCCATGGCCACCCCGATATCCGACTTCTTCAGAGCGGGGGCGTCGTTCACTCCGTCGCCGGTCATCGCGACGACCGCACCGCGCTCCTGCCAGGCGGTGACGACCCGCAGCTTGTCCGCAGGCGAGACCCGGGCGTACACCTCAATGTCGGCGACGTCGCGGGAGAGTTCGTCGTCGGGCATCAGTTCGAGTTCTCGGCCGGTGACGACCCTGCCCTTGGCAAGGATTCCGAACTCCCGGGCGATGGCGGCCGCGGTAGCAGGGTGATCGCCGGTGATCATCACGACGTGAATGCCGGCGCTACGACAGGCGCCGATCGAAGCCATGGCTTCTGGCCGGGGCGGATCGAGGAGACCGACGAGTCCGAGGAACGTCATGTCCTCCTCCGCCGTTGCGAGGTCGGCATCAGTCCTTCGAGCGACACCGAGGACCCGGATGCCGTCGCACGCCATCATCTCGGCACGAGCGATGATCTCCCCTCGCGCCGTGTTGTCCAGCGGAGCGATGGCGCCGTCTTCCAACACTGTGGTACACGCGTCGAGAATGACCTCAGCCGCTCCCTTCGAGTACGCAGTGGTGCCTCCGGGAGTCTCGTGCAGCGTGGTCATCCGCTTCCGTTCCGAACTGAACGGGACCTCCGCTGTGCGTGGGCACTGGACCTCGAGATCGAGCTTCGCTAGTCCCACCTTCTCCGCTGCCACGACGAGTGCTCCCTCGGTCGGGTCGCCGCGGATAGCCCAATGGCCTTCGGCGTCACGTGCCAGCGTCGCGTCGGAGGCGAGCGCCGCCGCCCACAGCAGATCGACGACCGAATCTGGCGCCTCCACCGCGATCCCGTCGACGGTCACCTCGCCTGTCGGCTCGTAGCCAGAACCCAGGAGCGTCGCCGATGCACCTGCCGTGAAGATCTTCCGCACGGTCATCTCGTTCTTTGTCAACGTCCCCGTCTTGTCGCTACAGATCACTGAGGTGCTTCCCAAGGTCTCAACGGCCGGGAGGCGTCGAACGAGCGCGTTGCGCCTGACTATTCGTTGCACTCCCATCGCCAGTGAAATCGTCACGACCGCGGGCAGCGCTTCAGGTACCACGGCGACCGCGAGCGCGATCCCGAAGAGGAACATGTCGAGAACACCCTGACCTCGGAGCACACCGAGGGCGACGATGAGTCCGACGACCACCAGGGCAATGATGGCAAGCACCTTGCCCACGCGGTCGAGATTCTCTTGGAGCGGTGTTCTCCCCACCTCAACGGTCTGGAGCATCTCGGCGATCTTGCCGAACTCGGTATGCATCCCCGTAGCGGTGACGATTCCCCGGCCCCTGCCGTAGGTGACGACTGTTCCGGAATACGCCATATCGCGTCGGTCGGCGACGGCGATATCGGGATTGGCGATCGGGTCGTTCTGCTTCTCGATCGGCACCGATTCGCCGGTCAAAGGAGCCTCGTCGGTCTGGAGATTGACCGCTTCGAGGATTCTCAGGTCGGCGGGAATCCGGTCACCCACTTGGAGGAGCACGATGTCTCCGGGAACGATCTCACAGGCTCGGATGATGGACTCGTCGCCGTCGCGGAGCACGCGTGCAGTTGGCGCTGCCATCTCCCGAAGCGCCTCGATCGCCCTCTCCGCGCGATACTCCTGGACGAAGCCGAGGAGGGCAGCGAAGACGACGATGACGCCGATGATGATCGCTTCGAGTCCGTGTCCCAACGCCGCAGACAGAGCGACGGCGATCAGCAGGATGATGATGAGGACATTCCTGAACTGGGCTGCGAGCAGTGCCCATGGTGAGGTCCGCTCCGGTGCCTGGAGTTCGTTCGGTCCGATAGCGGTGAGACGCTGAGTCGCCTCCAGAGCGGTAAGCCCACGATGTGAGCCACCCAGCGAACGGAGGCACTCGTCGATCGTGAGTACGTGAAACGGGATCGTGTTGTCTTGGATCGTCTCCATTCGACTCCTTGCTAACCAGTTACCAGGCCGCTGAACCGGTGGCCCGAATCCCCCACCTGTCGGGGGAGCTGCCACGAGTTTGACTCCGGCCCGGAGAGTGGAACCCGATGCGGTCGATCAGATTCGCATCATTGACTGTGGATCTCACGCAACGGCCTCCTCGCACGGATCAGGAATGACGGCGAGCGGCATCGGCGAGTGGCGGGCAAGGTAGGAGGCGGTGCCGCCGAGCCCGCGGAACCGGCCTTCGCCCCGTCTGCCGACCACGATCAGGTCGGCACGTTCACGTGCCGCGGTCTCGAGGAGTGCAACGCGAGGATCGCAGTGGGCGATGACAATGGCGTAGTTCACGCCCTGATAGCGGAACGACTCCAGCGCTTCCTCCGCGTCGGTTCGGACCTGGTCGTCGACATGTGCGACATGTCCGGGCGGTCTCTCGCATCCGGGGTCGGCACACCGAACGATCGTGGCCGGCACACCCAAGTTCGCACAGAACGCGGCCGACCATGACAGAACGCGCTGGGCCACTGGCGAACAGTCCACACCGACGAGGACCCGGGTCAACACCGGCGGACTCGGGGTTGACTGGCACGGAACAACAACGAGAGGTCGGTGGGTGGTGAAGAGGAGACGGCGGCTGATCGAGCCGAGCAGCAACCCGGCTAGCGGCCCGAGCCCTCGTGTTCCTACTACCAGCATCGAGGCGTCCAAGCCGTCGGCAGTCTCGAGCAGCACCTCAGCGGCCGGTCCGCTCACGGCAATGACCTCGATGCCGTCGAGTCCGGCGTCGAGAAGGGATCGAACCGCGACACCCGCAGTCTGTGTGTGCATCTCAGAGACGAGATAATCGGTGCCGGACTCGTGGGGCGGGGGGCGTTGTGTCCAGGCCGCTGTCGCCTTGACCGGTGAATTCGTTCGTCGCCCAATCGCGAACGCCCACGCCGCCGCGTTGACAGCATTCGGAGATCCGTCGACACCGACGAGAATCGCACCTCTTGTGTGATCGATCATGGGAGCCTCCAGTCATATCTCGGTGGAGAGCGCTGATATGCAGCGAGCCACGTTGGCGAGTCAGTCGACATGATTCGATCCTCCGTGCGGTCGGTGCTCAGACTTGACCGGAGAGATGAAGCCGTGGGGCTTCACTGCCAGTACCGAGCAACGAACCGATCGAAGGATGGTTTCGGCGGTGTTGCCCATGATCAGGCCGCGCAGCCCGGTTCGGCCCACGGTGCCCATGACGATGAGATCAACGTCGAGACGGTCCGCCAAGCGGGGCAGTACGACGCCGGGTGCGCCGGCAACCATGTGGATGGAGCGTTCCGACTCGATCACGTGGCGGATCGCCAGCGTTTCGAGTTGTCCAAGCCGGATGGCCTCGGTGTCCCGGACCATGACGTCGACCATCTCTCCCGGAAGTCCGACATACGGGGAAGAACGAAGCGTCGCTTCACCGGCAAGGGTCCAGGCATGTCCCAGGTGAAGCTCCCAACCTTGACGATGGGCAAGCGACGTTGCCAGTTCCATGATCAGATCGTTCAATCCTTCATGAACTGGATCGTCCGGGTCGGGGTCGACCAGAGCCAGGATCCGACCGGTGCCAGATCGGCCGGAACGCATGACCCACACCGGGACCGGGCACTTGCGTAGTAGGTGCATCACCCCGCTACTCACGTGCGGCTCGTCCGGTCTCTCCGCGATCGGCTCGCCAACCATGACCAGGTCGTGTCCTTCGACCAGGACCTGCCGGATCACTTCGATGAACGGTTCACCGACTGTCTCGATGACCTCAGTGCTCGGTCCACCCCGAGTGTTCTCGAGCACATGACGGAGTCGTTCCTTCCGGTCGTGCAGTATCGCGGCCTCGATATCGACGACGCGGCCTTCCACGTTCATTTTCTTTCTCCACGCGGGCAACGGCGCAACGACGTCCAAGACCGTGAGACGAGCGTCGTTGGCGTGAGCGAGCTCCACCGCGGCACTGAGAGTCAACGGATCCAGATGTCCCGGAGATGTCGCAACCAGGATGCTCTTGAACCTGTCCATCACTTCATTCCTTCCTCAGTCGATCGGGCCATTGCCGGTGCTGTTGTCGCCGAACCATGTGACGAGGCTGTTCGACTGGTCGATTCTTCGCGGGGTTTCGCTAAGTACTCGTCGCGCGGCATCCGCTCGGAGGAGGCAACGCCGAGTCGCCGTGTCGACAAGCTGTCGATTCGGCTCACGTCGCCGCGCGATATCTCCACGCTCTGAACCGCAGAGGTGTGGCGGCCCGGAGAGAGGCCAACGAGAACGCTGAGGGTTCTCGTAACGGTGCGTGCAATCGTGGTGGCCATTTCGGCCTCCGAAGACCTCGAGAGAACACTTCACTTCGTCGTGAAGGTCTCTCCCGCCTCGGAGAGGCCCAGCGCACCGGACCCGGAGGCCGTGTTGACGACAACGCCGGTCTGGGGATACTCCCCTTCACTACTAGGTATATCAGGAACAACATGCCGTGTCTAGATGCCGGGAGTGTTCCTCATCACACACGCCATGCGCGGCGTCCGGCACCTCTGCTGAACTACGGCGTGTAACGGGGTGCACGCCGGTCTCCGGTGAGCGCCACGCCGCTGATAGTGTCCCTCCGATGGGCAACTCGCTCACCAACATCGGATCTCGTCCCGCGGCCTACGGGCCCGCCGAATGGGGACTGACCCTCACCCTCGGGTTCATCTGGGGATCAGCATTTCTGTGGATCGCTCTCGGTGTTGACTCCTTGTCACCCAGCGTCGTGGCTTTCGGCCGTGTCGCTCTCGGCGCCGGAGCGCTGGTCACGTTCTCGAGGGCACGCCGCGCGATAGATCGTGAGGACTGGGGGCGGATTGTTGCCGTGGCCATACTCGGCAATGCGGGCCCTGCGTTGCTGTTCGCCCAGGCGGAGACCGGACTTGACTCGGCCGTTGCAGGCATGATCACGAGCGGTACGCCGATCCTGACCCTGATCATCGCCAGCCTCCTCTTGGGGAGGTTCCCCGGGCGTGCGCAGGCGTTCGGTGTCGGCCTCGGCTTCATCGGTATCCTGCTCATGGCATTTCCGTCGCTCATCGGCACCCATGCGAACCCCGCAGGTGTCGTACTCGTGTTCGTTGGCACCATCGGATACGCCATAACCTCGAACATCATCGTGCCGCTCCAACAGAAGTACGGAGGGCCGGCAGTCATCCTGTGGGCGCTTCTCGTTTCGAGTGTATTGCTCGCACCGCTCGCCGCCGCAGGGATCGGAGACTCCGAGTTCACAACGACCGCCGTCATCGCGGTCCTGATCCTCGGCGTTGTCGGTACCGGCGGTGCCAGGGCGATCTCTGCCACGCTCGCGGGACGCGTCGGTGGTCCCCGCATGTCGACCACTACGTACCTGATCCCGGTCGTCGCAATCATGCTCGGAGTCGTCTTCCGTGATGAAGTCGTGGCTCCCATCGCGATCATCGGCGTCGTGATCGTGCTGGCCGGCGCGTATCTGGCATCGCGCGCCGTTCCCGCAGACTGACGGAATCTCCGTCGTTGCCCCTGCCCGACAGGTGCAGTGCTCGACGTGGACCTACTCGTCTTCGTCGCACGAAGTAACGTGTCTTCCGCCGATCGGCGCCGACAGAAGACACAGGACGATCAGGTTCTAGACCGATGTGCGTCGGATCGGATGGTTTCCACACCGCAGCGATCCACCGAGGAAGGAAGGTCCGTCAAAGGGAACCTCGATCACGTTGTGTCCCCCGGAACGGTCTTCCTCGACGAGGCGAACATGGTGCGAGTCCATCAGATAGGTCTCGCGCTCCAATCCTGCAACTAGCGCGACCGGGAGTCGGTCCGATCGCTATCGCAGCGCTCAGCCAGGAATCGAAGTGTGGGCCCGGATGGCTACCGTCGCCTGAGCAAGTAGAGCGAACCGTCCCTGTGGTTGAGCCAGATCATTGTGTTCTCATCCCACGCGGTGACGGCGTAGCCGGTTGCGGGTGATGGAAGAACGAGTTCATTGCCTTCGAGGTTCAACGGTGCCGAATTCTCGGCCTGCTCGGTCGCTCCTTCGACGTCCTGGCAGTACAGAAACCGGTCTGACGTCAAAACGAATCGGATGTCGGTCGTCGGCTTGACCGGTACGAAGCCGGCTCCTTCATTGATGTGTGTGTGTTGCCACGACCCGAGAATTGCGGTTGCAAGGTCGGCGCCCTCATCACTTGGCGCATCGTCCGCGACGTCCGAAGACAGGCGAGCTGACTCCCAATTACAGCCCGCTGTCACGATTGCAGGCGCTGTTGTATCTGGTGCAGCTGTTGTGTCTGGTGCGGCTGTTGTGTCTGTAGATGCAGCAGCAGTGGCGGTCGTCGTTGGCGCATCCGTGGATGCGGTCGACCCGCTGACGGTTGTCTGCGTAGTGCCCGATGAG
>JBLWQS010000028.1:0-11060 GCA_048452705.1 Acidimicrobiia bacterium | reverse complement strand
ACCGAATACGGACTACGGACTACGGACTACGGACTACTTCTGATACAGCTTCTCGATGTCGTCGCCGTACCTCTCCATCACTGCGCGACGCTTGACCTTCAAGCTCGGGGTGAGCATGCCGTTCTCTGGAGCGAACTCCTCTTCCTCGAGAACGAAACCCTTCACCCTCTCATAGCCCTTGATTCCGCCGGAGAGGCGATCGATCTCACGCTGGTAGAGATCGCTGACTTCGTCACTCTCGAGAAGTGCATCCTCAGAGAGGTCATCCAAGCCATGTCTCTCGGCCCACTTCGTGAGCGCCTCCATGTCGGGGACGATCACGGCAACGTTGTACGGCCGCTGCTCGCCGTAGACCATGATGTTCGTGACGTAGCCGGACAGTTGGAGCTGTTCTTCGATCGGCGACGGAACGACATACTTGCCGTTCTCCAGCTTGTACTGCTCCTTGATACGCCCACGAATGAAGATGAACCCATCCTCGTCCTTGTAGCCGAGATCGCCGGAGCGGAATCCGTGATCCGGCGTGAGGACCTTCTCGTTCTCCTCGGGCAGGTTGTAGTAGCCGATCATCACATTGGGTCCGTGGATGACGATCTCGCCGATTTCTGGATCACCGGTGACGTCGGTATCGATCTCGATGCGGACTCCGGGAATCTCCCGACCGACCGATCCAAGTCGCCGGCTGCCCGGCCAGTTACCACTCGAGACGGGTGAGGTCTCGGTGAGGCCGTAGCCCTCGTACACGGTCATTCCGAGAGAGGAGATGAACTCCGCAACCTCGACGTTGATCGCTGCACCGCCGGTGACCGAGTACTTCAGCTTCCCGCCGAATCCTTCACGGACCTTCGAGAAGACCAGCTTGTCATAGAGTCCGTGCTGGATCTCTACCCACCGTGTGGTCCGGCCCTGCGTCGCCAATTCCGTCCGCTTCTTTTCGTTGGCGAGTGCCAGATCGAAGATCGTCTTCGTGACGCCACCCTTGGCCGCCATCATCTTCTGGAGTCCGTCGTACACCCGGTTGTAGACGGCGGGGACCGACACCAGGATCGTCGGCTTGATCTCCGGCAGGTCATCCATGAGCGTACGCGCACCCGTCAGCCCGGCCGATGCGCCGGCCGCGATCAGGAAGTGCAGTTCGACGGTCTGCCCGAACGAATGTGCCCATGGGAGGAACGATGCGAACCGGTCATCGGACGCGATGGGGAAGAGGTCCGGGAACACGTTGACGTTGCTGGTGATGTTCCCGTGCGACAGCATCACGCCCTTCGGATCGCCCGTCGTTCCCGATGTGTAGATCAGTCCCGCGAGGTCTTCAGTCGCGGGGTGCACCGTTTCGGCCGGGGCTTCGGCGCCGCGAGAGAGCAACTCTGCCCAGGTGATGGCGTCGCCGCCCGCCTCACCGTTGATCACAATGACGTGCTCAAGTGCGGGGAGTTGGTCGTGATGATCCTCGAGTTGCGCGCGAATGCCATCGTCGGCCACGATGGCGATCTTCGCCCCGGAGTCACCGATGATGAACTCCCACTCCTTTGAGAGTTGCGCCTCGTACATGGGTACCCACGCCGCTCCGAGTCCGTAGGTGGCGTATGCACCGATCGCCCACTCAGTGCGGTTGTCGGAGATCGCAGCGACACGGTCTCCTCGTTCGAGTCCGAGACCGGCGAGGCCGGCGCGTGCGAAATCGACCTGTTCTCCGAAGTCGTGGTACGACATCCAGGACCAACCATCTGCATGGTTCGTGCCAAAGAGAGGGTTCTCCGCGAAGCGGCCAACGCTCGCTTCATACAACTCGACGAGATTGCGGTACTCGGTTCCCACGTTGCCTCCAGGATCGCTCGGGACCCCACGATAGCGACACGGATGCGCGGAAAGAAGGGCGGAGTGGTGGTGTGCGGATATCCTGACCGGATGAGTGACCGCAGGACCTTTGGACAGGCCGTTCGAGAAGCTCGGCTGAATAAGGGCATGTCGATGGGCCAACTCGCCGCCGCCGTCGAACGATCGACCGCCTCAGTGCGCCGGTGGGAGCGGGACCAGGGTGTCCCAGCCGAGACTGTTGTTCAAGAGCTCGTTGTTGTCCTGAACCTCGACCAGGCTGAGTTAACGGCGTTGGCCGCCGCTCCTCCACCCGTGGTCGCTGCCGCTCCCCAATCGGAGGATCCATCGGATGCGACACGCGCTACTTCGGCTTCGGTAACGAGCACGGTCCCCTCAACGGTCCAGTCGTCAGGGGGAATCAGCGCCTGGCTCTCATCCCTACGAGATCCAGAGAAACCGTGGCTTGGCTATCTGCGGGCGACGCTGACCATCGTTGTGATGCTGGTACTCGCATGGGTCCTGATCTGGGCGCTCAGGGGATTCGTGGGCGCGTTCGGCGATGTCTGGGAGTCCTTCTGGGTCGATGCGCCGTGACGTGGCTACAGGACGGCGCGGATCAGCAATCCGAATGCGCCGATGAGCGAGAGCACCAGGATCGCATTGCGAACGGCTCCCTGTGAGACCCGGTTCTTGAAACGGAAGCTCACCAGATAACCGGCAACGAGCGCCGGGAACAGGAACAGGGCGACACGAACGTCGGAGACGGTGATGTTCCCCGTCAACGCCCGGGCCGAGATCGTGATCAGCAGGCCGATCGTGAAGATCGCCGCCAGGTTGGACCGCACGGTCGGGCCATCGTCCCTCGTATAGAGGAGAGCCAGCGGAGGGCCACCGATTGAGGCGATGAAGCCGGAGACCCCGGACGCCAACCCGGCACCGAACTCGGAGAACGGTGTGCGCTTCACGTGGAAACCTGAGGCGATGATGGCGACCGCTCCGAGAACGACCAGCGCAATCGCGATGTCAAGAGATTGTTGGGTTGCGACGGCGAGGAGGCCCACTCCGATGATGGCCCCGGGAATCCGACCCCCAATGATCCAACCGACACCCGAGAGTCGGATGTGATTGCGTTCGCGCCATGCCATTGAAATGGTCAGCGGGAGCGTGATCAAGAGTTGTGGCACCGGAGCGAGGGACGGGTTGATGAGCGCAAGGATCGGTACTGACACCATTGCGAAACCCATACCGACGACACCCTGGACCGCGGCAGCGATGAACGTCACGATGAGTGCGGTGATAAGTGCAGCGGCCGACATAGGCGTCAACGATAGGGGCGTCTGGATTTGCGTCTGAGACACAGTGCGATAATCACCGAATGACCGACAACGGAGCACGCGAGCCAGACCAGATCGACGAGTGGCTGGCAGTAGCGGAGACAGACGAACCCGAAGAACCGGAACCCAGGCGCGTTGACCCGTTCGTCGTGTTCGGCATCGTGCTCGGCATCGTCATCCTTATCGGGATGATCCTTCTGCGTCCCACCGGAGCGAGCCAAACGCAGTCCGATGACCTCAGTGCGTTGGGCATACCAACGGACTTCCACCGTGCCACGGTGCTCGACGTGAACGAACGACCGTGTGCGGGCCTTGAGAGCCTCGTCTGTACGGTGGTTCGCTTCGAGATCACCGAGGGTCCTGATGACAGTTTCGTCTTCGTTCAGGAGTTCCCTCCTTCTGCTGCGATGCCCCAACTCGCTCCCGGGGACAGCGTTGTGCTCTCCCGGGTCACGCCATCGGGTGTCGTCGACGCGATCGTCATCGAGCCGTGCTCGTTCGACACTGAGACCCAGTGCGAGTCCATCGAGTTGACGATCGTTGACGGGGAGGAGGGTCGGAAAGCCACGTTCGAAGTGTTCCCGGGCAGCGAATCGGCAGCCTTCATCGTCGGCGAGGAAGTCCTCGTCGACTTCATCTATGACAACGACCAGTTGGAGATCCTCGCAGTCCGACCGGCCGATCCTCAGTCGCTCTATCAGTTCGCGGACTTTGATCGCAGGATGGTCCTGATCATGGTGGCCGTCGCGTTCGCCGTCGTCGTCGTTGCCCTCGGTGGCTGGCGCGGAGCCACGGCGCTCGTCGGTCTCGTCGCAAGCGTCGCAATCCTGTTGATGTTCGTACTACCGGCGATTCTCGATGGACGGAGCCCCGTGCTGGTCGCCGTGTTCGGCTCCGCAGCGATCGCCTACGTCGCCATGTACCTCGCGCACGGCATCAACCGGATGACCACGATCGCGCTCGTCGGGATGACGGCAGCTCTCGTTCTCACCGCATTGCTCTCATCCGTCGTGGTCGCGGCTGCACGCTTCAGCGGGTTCGCCGTTGAGGAGACCGCACTCCTGACGTTCTTCGACGGGATCGACGTCAGCGGTCTCCTGCTCGCAGGAATCGTGCTCGGGGCTGCCGGTGCGCTTGACGACGTGACCATCACGCAGGCATCGACGGTGTGGGAGTTGCAAGAAGCGAACCCATCACTCGACCGGAAGGGGCGCTTCCGGGGAGCGCTCCGGGTGGGCCGCGACCACATCGCCTCGATGGTCAACACGTTGCTCCTGGCCTATGCCGGCGCTTCACTGCCGCTGCTTGTTCTCTTCGTCCTCGCCCACCAATCGCTCGGAACGATCGCAAACAGTGAAGTCGTCGCCGTTGAGATCGTCCGCACCCTCGTCGGAAGCATCGGCCTCGTCGCCGCGGTTCCCCTGACGACGTGGCTCGCCGCACGGTTCTATCACCCGGACGGAGAACCGGCTGCCGGAAGGTAGGTCGATGTCGGGACCGAAGGATCAGCCCCGGTCGCACACGTCCGGCGCATAGATGCCGACAACGAGGGAGTCAGGATCGGTTCCCCGAACCGGACCCCACAGCAGGAGTGTGCCGGTGTCAGCGCCACGAAGCTCGAAGACCTCGCCGACCGTGGGATCCATCGAGAACGTGACGTCTTCCGTCGCGTAGATCGTCTGCAGGCGTTCGACGGTGTCACCGGCCTTCAAGCCGCTCAGTGTCGTCAACGCGGTGGCGTCGGAGTCGAGATCGCCGAAGCTGAGATCCTGGCGGTAGCCGTTGAACGCTTCGGTCGTACCGTCCGTCGTGACGATGGCAGCGAAGGGGCCGAATCGGATGACTCGTTCCAACTCTCCAGTGCAAACGCCCCACTGACCGGTGGAGACCTGCCAGCCGGTGTCCTGATCTGACTCGCCGAAGCTCGAGGCCAGGCGGCCGATCGAGATGTCGGCGGGATCCCCGAACTTGAGATCGGGTACGTCGTTGTCCTGGACGGCCAAACGATCACTCTTGAGCTTCATCTTGTCGACGGTGATCGGAGTGCCGACCGGTGGATAGGGTTCGGATGGTGGTGTGATGGTTGCGACCGTCGAAGAGGTGGTCGAGGTATCTCCCGGTGTTGTCGTCTCCGTGCCGTCGGCTGGCGCTGTGGTGGTCGTTGCCCCTGCCTCGACAGTTTCATCACTCTTGAGCAGTTGGAACACAGCAACAGACAGTGCGACGAGGAGAAGACCGACGACGAGGCCCGTCAAGAGCGGGGACCCGGGGGGTGTCGCAGCAGGCGTCCGTGGGTCTTCGAGCGGTGGAATCGGATCGTTCCCTGAGATGTTCGTCAGGTCAGAGTACGGATCGGTCCATCCCGGTGGGTTGCCGTATGGGTCGTTCGGGTCGCTCACGCTGTGTTAGTCCTCCGGCCGGTTACCCGCATCTTACGGGCAACCGAGCGATGCGTCGTCTCAGGATTGATCGGGGGCGGCTGAAGCCGAAGCGTCCTCGGCCGAGTCCGGGTCTGCGAGCAGCGACGGATAGGACTCGGCGAGCACTTCGTCGAACGGCGCTGTCGCCCGCAGGATCGATTGTCCGGCGGTCGTCTTGCCGAGCTTCACGGGGATCACGAGGCGCTGGATCGTGGTGACGTCGATATCTCGGAGACTCCACGCGAGGCTGAGCGCATCGGAGATGCCCAGGCTCTCGTCCACGGTGAAAGCGTTCGAGAGTTCCTCGATCTTGGCTGAAAGGTCTGACGGTGACTCGAAGGTCCTGAGTTTGCTTGCGAGTGTGACGATCACGTCCTGCTGGTGTTGGTTCCTCATGAGATCGCCGGCACCCGGTACGGAGCGCCACTGCCCGTCAACGAACTGTTGTGTATGGCGGGAGCGAACCCAAGCGAGCGCCATGGCGCCGTCGGCGTTGACGCATCCGCCGGGAAAGTCGAGATGAGCCTTCTCGTCTCGCATCGGATAGTCGGCACAGATCTCGATGCCGCCGACACCGTCGATCACCTCGGCGAAGCCGTCGAAGTCGAAGATGGCGAAGTTGTTGATCTTGATTCCGGTGAAGTCTTCGACCGTCAAGGAGAGCATGGTGGGTGCATTGACATCGCCGCACTCACGGAGCGTTGCGTTGATGCGGCTGTAGCTGTTCGTGCACCGGTTCGGTACGTAGAGGTCGCGAGGCAGCGACACCATGAAGGGATCAAGGTCGCTGTCGGCCGGGAGAACGGTGAGGAGGATCACGTCCGCGAGGTCGGCGGCTTCGTCGCTGCCAACCAGGAGAAGCGATCGATAGGCGCCTTCGATCGTCGGGGCCGCGACGACGACTTCCTCGAGCGGGGGAACGTCGGGATCATCTTCGACGACGTCGGCCGGCGGTGGGGTGGAAGTCGGAGGGAGCAGGACTTCCGCCTCGGAGGTGTCCATCGCCTGACGCTCGACTCCGGACCACGAGTCGTAGATCTGGTAGCCGGTGAAGCCGGTGTAGACGAGGGCGATCGCTACGAATGCCCCGGCTGTCCGTTTGAGCATGCGGACGACGGGTAGCCGCCAGAATGAAGGGGGTTTCGTCCGGTTCTCGACGTATCCGATCACCGGCGCACCGGCTTTGCTGAATCGATCGCGACTGTCGACAACGGTCGCATCAGTGGCGGCGTCCGTGACCACGAGGATCGTTCCGTCGGCATGCGCGGCGAGTGGTGCAGTCGCTCCGGCCCAGGCGATGGGGGGCGCATCGATGAGCACGGCATCGGCGCGTTCGGCGATTCGATCGATCGATGCCGCAAGTCCGGCTCCGGCGAGAGCGTCTTCAGATGCGTCCTCTGGTGATCCGGATGGCACGATCGGCAACACCGAATCCGGCCCGATCTCCCACATCCTGGCTGATTCGGCGAGGGTTGATGAGCCGTCGGCGAGTTCGGTCAGGCCCGGTACGGATCCTGTGGACAAGAAGCGAGAGACCCCGTGCCCGTCTACGTCACCATCGATCAGGGCAACGCGGCGTCCACGTTGTGTCGCCGAGATGGCAAGGTTGAGCGCAACGGTCGAGGCCCCCTGCCCCGGACCGGGGGAGGAGATGAGAAGGATCTGTCCGCTGGTGTGTCCCTCAACCTCGGTCAGGAGATCTCGGTAGGCGTCGGACGCCCCGGATGAGTCATCAGCAAGCGCCGGAGCCGGACCAGAGTCGTCGTTGGGAATCGAGCCGAGGCGTGGCACACCGAGAATCCGAGCGAAATCCGGAGGCCCCGAAACCGACCACCAGATCAACCACACGATCCCGGTGACGAATGCAGCAACGATCGCAGAGACCAGAACACCCCGGTTGGTGTCCCATGCGACGAGACCGAGGATGAACACGACGACGCCTGCGACGACCGATAGGACGTTCGCCGGAGCCAGGAGGCGGCGCCACCAGGGTATGTCTGCGGAACTCAATGGTCCCCCCACAGTTGTGTGCAATTCATCCGAATGCTACTTCGTGAGGTCGGTATCCGTCTTACGAAGAACAAGCAGTCGCAGCGTAGATGCCCTCGACCCGGCCTGAGTCCTCGATCGATGAGACCGGTCCCCAGAGCAGCGGACCATCGGCGTCCGAAAGACGGAAGAGATCGGTGCCCCCCGACGACAGGTAGTCGATCTGATACGAGGAATAGATCTGGTTGAGCGTCGAGACCGGATCGCCGATACGGAGTCCTGATGGCGTTGCAAGATCAAGGTGCATCGTCGGCACTGCCTCGTCTTCGTACCGATAGCCGCTGAATGTTCCATCGGCGAAGGTCCCGGTGACAGCGATCGTCAGTCCGGCCCATCGAATGAAGCGCCCATCGTCGTTGGCGCAGAGGCCCATCTCCTCGCCCGCGACACCGGTCTCCTCGGGTTCACCGAGACTGGCGACGAGACGGCCGATGGCATCGGGGGCGGCGTCGCCGAAAGCGATGGGCCCGATACCGTTCGCTGTGAGGGTCAGAGCGGAGAACGGTACGGCCGCTCCAACTGCCTCGAAGGTTGACGGACCGGGGATCGTCGTGGTTGTGGTGCTGGTCGTGGTGGGAGCGACCGTCGTGGTGGGAGCGGGAGGAACGGTCGTCGGCGCGACGGTCGTGGGAGCAGGGGGAATTGTCGTGGCCGGAGCCGCGCTGGTGTCGGCCGTTCCGTCGAGGACCCCGAAGGCAAAGAGAGTGATCACGATGGCTGCAACGGCTGCGATGAGTGCAGGGATGAGCCACTTGAAGCTCCCAGTGGCGTCGCCGTCAGGTCCCTCATCGATTGGGGGAACGCCGGCATCTTCGGATGCGGACGGGGATTCGGGCGGGGCCGGGGCTGGGGTCGGGGGCGACACCGTTGGCGTTTCGGCGGTTGCCTCTCCACCAACGGCAGCGACACCGGCCATGACGGGGACGCGATCCTCGTCCCGGGCACCGACGCGAACGTCGATCCACGGGCGGCCGCATTGCGGGCACCGTGTCTGGTCCGCCGGTCGGGCGGTTCCGCAATACACGCACAGTGGGAGGTGGGTCGACGTAGACATCCACAACGAGGATACGAACAGATGTCGGGATTCCAGGGATTTCGGACCCGAGGTCCGTTTCGCTCGCGACCATCACCGCGCGGCTCGTGCAGTATCGTTCGGTATGCCGTTGCCACAGGAGACCGCCGATGACCGACCTATCGGTCTCGCTCTTCTGCGGTGTGGAGCCCGGTAGTTGTGGAGAGCCGCATCGGCCTTATCGGAAGGAGCCGACATGAGTGAGCGTCGAACGCCTCCGGCAGATTGGGTGATTCCTGCGATCATCGTGGGCATCGGTGTCGGCCTGTTTCTCGTCGTCGGGATCGCCTTCGCCCTCACTGCGAACGATCGCGTCGAGGCCTCCGGCTTGGTCTACGAACTCGAGGCGTACACGACCTGTCTGGCCGACCACGGTGCCAACGTTCCGGTCGTCGAAGTCCGCAGGGACGGAGGATTCTCCGTCACCGTGCCCGGATCTCTCGTCGACGGTGCGGTCGATACGACGGCATGGCGTGAAGCGCACGATCAGTGCAGTGACGTGGCTCCCGACCTCTTCGGCGGGCTGCTCGGAGGACTCTCCGGTGGCCTTCTCGGAGGTCTGATGAATGACTTCCCCGACGGGATCTTGCACGACGTTTGATCCCATCTGGGGCCAGATCAACGGTCCCGATCAACGGCGTCGCGGTATCCATCGCTGCTCCGTACCCTTGGTTGGCGGAGGCGACGGCTGGATCCTGGAAGATTCGGGGTTCACAAATCGGCCCAGATGTGTGATATTGACTGTTCCCGAACTCGTGGAGCGATCCACGAGATTGGGATGGGTGTATCGGATGACGTTGGTGGAGGATCACGCGATGACAAATGGCTCGAACACGAGCAAAGCCGTCCTGAATCGAGCAGCGCGAGAGCGCGAGGAAGCGAAGGAGCGCGTCGATCGCGACACGCTCACACGCACCCGCCGCGATCGCGATCGTTCCAAGCTCACCGATGAGCGCGGGCGACTCACGACGGACCTGGTGAGTCAGTACCTGTCGGCGATCGGTGAGTACGAGTTGCTCACGGCCGAGACCGAGGTCGACTTCGCACAGAAGATCGAGGCCGGTCAGACCGCTCGGGATCGGCTCGACGAGGGCAAATTCAAAGGCAGAGCCGAACAGATCACGCTGCGGCGTCAGGCCCGGCGGGGACAGGAGGCCAAGGATGCGTTCCTCACGGCCAACCTTCGACTCGTCGTCGCGAACGCTCGTCGTTACGCCAATACCTCGGGCATCGACTTCCTCGACCTCATTCAGGAAGGCAACCTCGGGTTGATCCGTGCCGTCGAGAAGTTCGACTGGCGCAAGGGATTCAAGTTCTCGACGTATGCCACCTGGTGGATCCGTCAGGCCATAACACGGGCCATCGCCGACAAGTCCAGAACGGTCCGGATCCCGGTCCATCTTCACGACACGCTCGCAGCGGTTCGCGCCGCACAGGCGAGTCTGAAGGCGGAACTCGGTCGCGACCCGAAGCCCGAAGAGATCGCTGAAGAGGCCGGCGTTGATGTCACCAAGGTCGAGTTGGCTCTCAGCGTCGCCGATACGGTCTCTCTCGAGCAGCCGATCGGTGAGGACGGCGCCCAACTCGGTGACTTCATCGAGGACGAAGAGGCGGTTGATCCGGTCCGTGTGACTGAGGAACTGGATATCGCGAACAGTCTTCGGAAGTCGATCGAGCGCCTCCCGATGCGCGAAGGCCGCATCCTCGCACTCCGATACGGCTTCTACGACGGTGTGCCTCGCACGCTTGAGGAGATCGGCGACGAGTTCAATCTGACCCGTGAGCGGATCCGCCAGCTCGAGAAGCTTGCCCTCTGCCGGCTTCGCCATCCGAGCTTCGGAATCCGCGAACAGGATCTCGTCTAGGCCACCGAGGTCAGATCCGTTCGACATCGACCCCTTCTCGGTCGCTAGCCTCTGGGTTGGAGCCGTCGAAGGGATGACCCATGCGTGTCGAAGCACTCGTTAGCGGTGAGTCCGATGTGGTCGGTCCTGAGACCACGCTTGGTGACGCCGCCGCAGTCCTGATCTCACGGTCGGTCGGTGCGCTTGCCGTCGTCGATGGTCGTCGATTCGTCGGAATCGTCACAGATCGCGACCTTGTGCGGGCGATCTCGGAAGGTGCCGATATCGAGGAACCTGTTTCTGCGTGGATGACGGACGGTCCCGACACGGTATCTCCGGATGTGAGCGTGTCCGAAGCGGCGGACTGGCTTCTCGAGACCGGCTACCGCCACCTGCCGGTAGCCCTCGGCGATGAACTCCTGGGAATCGTCGACATCCGCGACGTCCTCTGGACCCTCCGCAAACCCTAAAACCGCGTACCCAGGGTTGGTGTCCTTGTATATGACGCCGTCAGCCCGCGGAA
>JBLWQS010000027.1:0-11203 GCA_048452705.1 Acidimicrobiia bacterium | reverse complement strand
GATCGTCGCCGGTGCTCAGCAGGGTCGCTATCGGGAGCACCGCGTCCGCCGATCCGAACGATGCCCACGACTCGGATGTGGGTCCGTCTGAAGAGAACGAGAACCCGGCGAACGCACGGAATGGCGCTGGGAGTGACCAGGCATCGACGGCAGACCGGAGACGTTCGAACCTCTCGGGTCCGGACGCCGACGCTTTCGCTGCGATTCCGACTCCCCCGGCTGCCGATCCTTCGGGTGATGAGAAGTAGAAGGTTCCCTCGAAGCGATCGGAGGCGGACCGTACAAACGACAGCGGTTCGACATCAAGTGGGATTACGGCGAACCGAAGACCGTCAACTCCCGGGGTGAGGGCGGCCTTGAGATCGAGGAGTTGGTCGGGAATCATCGGGAGATGAGCCTACCGGGCAACGGAATGTGTGTCGGACGAAGCGGCCTGCACACGGCGACGCACGACAGAGCCGATCACTCAGTCCCGTCGTCGTATCTCCATGCGAGCTGACTCTCAACATGGAGCACGCCGTCAAGACGGGACGCCAGTTCGGTGAGGAGTCGAGCCTCGTTCCTGGTCCCGACCTCGCCAACGAAGGTAACCACACCGCTGGCCACGGAAACGTTGAGCTGATCCGGGTCGATGAACAGGACCCTGCGGATCAGATCCTCCCGGATCTCGTCCTCGATCACGTCGTCGGGCCGGGTGAAAACGGAAACGATGTCGGCACGCGAGATGATGCCGAGCAGTCGCGCATCGTCATCGACGACGGGCAGCCGCTTGATGTCCTGAAACGTCATCATCTTGGCGGCGTCATAGATCTCTGTGTCCGGCCCGGTGGTGACCACGCCGGGAGACATGACGTCACCGACCGTCTCCCCAATTTCCGTGGCACCCTCGTGACGCTCAACCTCGAGGCGGAGGAAATCAGCCTCTGTGATGATGCCTGCCAGAGTTCCGTCGGACGTCGTTACCGGGAGACCGCTGACGCGGTTTCGGAACATGAGGCGAGCCGCATCGCGGATCCCGGTCTCACTCGAAACCGTGATCACGTCGGTTGTCATGAGGTCTACGACCTGCACGCTGTATCCCTCTCGTCGGCGTTCGGCGTCATTGTGGCAGTTCGCTTGGAGGTCTGCCGGGCAATCCCCAGGATGGATTGCCCGGCGACTCCTCTAGAGAGCCGTTGGGAAATCGGTCCGGCTCGGATAGAACACACCATCGGACGGCTTCACCTTGATCCGGGCGTCAACCACGCGTACACCGTCTCCGGGAGTTCCCACTTTGACGGGGTTCATATCCATTTCGACCATCTCAGGGATGTCCTCGATCAGGGCCGAGACTCGTAGGAGGGCTTCCTTGACGGCGACGATGTCACCGGCTTCGCCGCCCCGGTATCCCTCGAGCAGTCGTGCCGACTTCACCGACGCGATCATCTCATCCACATCGAGATCGGTGAGCGGATGGATACGGAACGCCACGTCTCCGATGAGTTCCACGAAGACGCCGCCGAGACCGAATACCACGAGCGGGCCGAAGTTGGGGTCCTCGACCATCCCGATCAGGATCTCGTGCCCACCGGAAACGAATTCCTGGAGGAGGACACCTTCCGGATCGGGTACGGCTGCTGTGACCTGCCGGTACGCATCTCGCACTGCGTCGTCGCCCTCGACGTCGAGCACGACACCACCAACGTCAGACTTGTGGAGTGCCGACGGTGAGATGACCTTGAGCACGACGGGTCCGCCGATTGCGGCAGCGCGTTCGATCGCCTGTTCCTCGCTCTCTACGACCGAAGCGGCGGGGACCCGGAGTCCGTAGGACTCGAGGACCGTGTCGACGGTGTCTGGATCGAGCCAATCACCTTCATCGTCCATGGCGGCGAGGGCCGCGTCGAGTGCGGTACGGGCGCGCTCCGGATCGAGATCCGTGAACTCGGGGATCTCGCCCTCAGGCTGGGCGAGCCACTCGCCGTACCGGACGGCGTCGTAGAGCGCTCTGGCAGCACGCTCGGGAAACACGAACTCCGGCACGCTCGACCGAACCTTCGGAGCATCATCCGAGACCTTGCCGGACTGCATGAACACGGCGAGGAAGGTCTTGTCGTCTTCGTGGGTTTCCCCAACGTCGCGAATCGTGCTCTGGATCTCGGCGACACCGACCGGTGACGCCGGGATGTAGATGGCGATGACGGCATCGAGTTCGTCGGATGCGAGCATCGCTTCGAGCACGTTGCGGTACTCGGTGGCCCCTGCTGCAGCGATCATGTCGACCGGGTTCCGAACAGCGGCTTCGGGTGAGAGGAACTCGCGCAGCCGCTGCTGCAGGTCGTCTGAGAGGACCGGTACTTCGAGGCCGCGGGATTCGAGTCCATCCACCGCGAGGATCGCCGGTCCACCGGCGTTGGTCACGATGCCGACGCGTCTCCCCTTGGGCACCGGCTCGTTCGACAGGAGGCTTGTGACGTCGAACAGCTCCTCAAGTGTATCGACGCGAATCACACCCGTCTGGTGGAAGAGGGCGTCGACGGCAACGTCGAGGCTCGCCAACGATCCTGTGTGGCTGCTCGCGGCGCGAGCACCGGATGCCGTACGGCCGGACTTGACAGCGACGATCGGCTTCTTTCGCGCGATCCGCCTGGCGAATCGGGCGAATCTCCGCGGATTTCCGAAGGACTCCATGTACAGGAGGATCACGTCGGTCGATGGGTCATCTTCCCAGTAGAGGAGCAGGTCGTCACCGGAGACGTCGGCGAGGTTGCCGACCGACACGAAGGTCGATATGCCGATGTTGTGACGGGCCGCATAGTCGAGGATCGCGAGTCCGAGCGCACCGGACTGGGATGAGAGGGCGACGTTCCCGCGGGGCGGACGGATCGGTCCGAACTGCCCGTCGAGGCTGATCGCCGGGTCGGTGTTCAGCAGCCCCATGCAGTTGGGTCCGACCATTCGGATTCCGACGGACCGGACGAGGTCGAGCAGCTCGGCTTCGAGCTCCGTTCCCGCTCCTCCCACTTCGGAGAATCCTGCCGAGATCACGACCAGCGCACGAACGCCCTTCTCGATGCATTGTTTGACCGTCTGAATGACGTGCTTCGATGAGACGACGATGAAGGCAAGGTCGACGTTGCCGGGGATGTCGAGGACCGTTGGATACGCAGCAACCGATCGCACGACCGGTGAGGTCGGGTTGACCGGGTAAACCGGTCCGCTGAAGTCGCCGTTGATCAGGTTGTTGAAGAGCCGACCGCCGATCGAAGATGCGTCGCGGCTCGCTCCGATGACGGCGACCGACTGTGGCGCCATGAGCGGCATCATCGATTGTGCAGCCGCACGATGCTCGCGATCATCGCGAACGGCGGTGCTCTCGTCAGACTCCTCCGTTGGGAATGCGACCGTGTAGACGCCTTCGTCGAGATGCCGCGTCACCCCGTACCCCGACGCTCGGAAGACGCGCATCATCACGTGGTTGTCGGCGAGCAGGTGGGCACGGAATCCACTGATGCCCTGTGTGCGGGCATACGCTGTCAGCCGATAGAGCAGCAGCGTTCCGATGCCCTTCTGCTGGTACTCATCGGAGACCGCGAACGCTGCCTCCGCGATCGTCGGATCATCGAGAGTCGTGTTGTATCTGCCGACACCGATGAGTTGGCCATCGCGGATCGCCACGAATGCCATGTCCTCGTGATAGTCAAGCTGCGTGAAACGATCGAGCTCTTCCGGTTCGAGCTCTTCCTTCACCCGGAAGAAACGAAAGTAGGTGCTCTGGCGGGAGAGACCCCGAACCATCGCTTGGAGCACGTCGCGGTCACTCGGAGCGATCGGCCGGATGCGGATCGTCTCGCCGCCCTTCATCACCGCGTCTTGCACCCATTCATTCGGATACCCGGCCGGCGGGTCCGAGACCGTCAACGGTGCTTCGTTTCGATCGCTCACGCTGATCCCTTCATCGTTTTCTCTTCTCTGATTTTCGCAGCCCCACGATATCGTCGATACTCGGGTTGATGACTACCGATGTCTCTTTCCTCGGCCTGGCCCTCGCTTCATCGCTCGTGGTCGTGGCGATAGCGCTCTCGATGTGGCAGCGCCTCGGTCTCGAACGCCAGATCCTGTGGGCCTCGATCCGTGCCCTCGTTCAACTGCTCGCCGTCGGACTCGTCCTTACGGTTCTCCTCCGCCCGGGTCAGTCACTGTGGTGGTCGGTCGTATGGGTGATCGCCATGCTCCCCTTCGCCGCAAACGTCGTTGCCCGACGCGCACCTGAAGTTCCGCGAGTCCGCTGGCTCGCTCTCGCCGCGTTCAGCATTACGTCGCTCGTGATCCTCGGGCTTCTCTTCGGTCTCGGCGTGTTCCCCCTCGAGCCCCGCACACTCGTTCCTCTCGCCGGAATGATGATCGGGAACTCCATGACGGCGACCGTTCTGGTTGCCACGCGAATCGTCGCCGAATTCAAAGAGAAGCGTCCGCTCGTCGAGGTCCGCCTGGCATTGGGATTCCACTCCCAAGAGGCGTTCCGCCCCTACTTGCGCTCTGCCCTCAAGACCGCCCTCGTACCGCAGATCGAGACGACGAAAGCCGTCGGGATTGTCTTCCTTCCGGGCGCGATGACTGGCCTCATCCTCGCCGGCGTCGATCCGATGGAGGCCGTTCGCGTGCAAGTCGTCGTGATGTATCTGGTCCTTGGTTCGGTGGCCGTCTCGACGAGCACCGTGGCCCTCGGCTTGAGCCGATTGCTGTTCACATCCGATCAGAGAGCGGTGCATCTGCCGGATGAGCGATAGTCTGATGGCTGTGAAATCCGCCGTGATCGCTCTCGTCCTCGTGCTCTCCGCCTGCACCAGCAGCGGAACGTCCTCCGATTCAGAGGACGGTTCCACACTCGAGCCGACGACTCCGTTGCCAACCACCACGGTTCAAGGCGCTGAGGACGGGACGACGGCTCCCGAGACCACGGCCACCACCATCATCACCGGCAACGCAAGATTCGTGATCGGGAGCGTGGTTTTTGGTGAGAGTGGCACGATCGAGATCGGAAATCTCGGACCCGATGCCGGTGATCTCACCGGGTTCTGGATCGCTGTCCATCCGTACTACCTCGAGATCCCCTCGACGATCATCGCTCCAGGCAAAGCGATCACCGTCAGCATCGCTGAGGAGGCCGACCCGGAACTCGTGATTCCCGCAGCCGGTCTCCTGCCGGCACTGAAGAGTGGCTCCGGCGAGATCGGTCTCTATTCGAGCGGCGGCTTCGGTGATCCCGATGCCATCGTGGACTATGTGGAGTGGGGGTCGACAGGGCACACCCGCTCGATTGTTGCCATCGCTGCCGGTCTCTGGCCCGAGGATCAGGCGATCGTCATCGATGGATCTGCCACCGGTCTCACCGCCGAGGATCGGTCGGAACCTGGTCCTCAGGGCTGGTCACCGACTCCGTAGGGAAACGGTCCTCTCAGGACGTCTCGTTAGGCGTGTCGTCTGGCACGGTGTCGCTCATGGCCCCGAACACAACACCGACCAATGCACCGCCGGATTGGGCTTCGCCGATCCGGAACGATCCTCCGTAGCGCTCGGCCGTCTTGGCCACGATGTCAAGCCCAAGCCCCGTCGATCCGCTGGTGCTCTCCCCCCTGCGTACGACACTGAGCCCATCGAAGCCGGTACCGGCGTCTTCGACCAGGAGCTCGGTCCTCCCGTCTCCGAGCGACCGGACACGGATCTGATAACCGGCGCCCGGTGGCGTGTGCGTGAACACGTTCTCGATCAACACGTCGACCAGTGCGCCCAGTTCGTGAGCCGGTGCAGCAACGAGATGGGCTTCGGACTCCACGATCACCGCTGTGGCTCGCCCTTGCTCGTCGGCCAGTACTTGCCAAAAGGCGGATCTGTGGGTGACGATCTCACCGAGATCGGAGACCGAGATCGGCTGGTCATAACTCGAGCGACCCCTCGCCTCTACGATCATCGAGTCGACGGCCGTCTCCATGCGCCCCACATCAGCGAGCAAGGCATCGGAGTCCTCTCGATCCGAGACGGTCTCAGCCTGCAATCGCAATGCCGTCAGCGGCGTTCGTAGGCGGTGAGACAGATCAGCGACGGACTCTCTCTCGGCCTCCAGGAGGTCACCGAGCCGCCCGGCAAGGGTGTTGAACGCCTCGCCGACCTCTGCGATCTCAGCGGGACCGCCCGGATCGACCCGAGTCTCCAGATCGCCGCTGCCGAGCCGGTGCGCCGCGCGCGACAGATCCGTGACCGGCCGAACGATCGATTGGCCAAGCCGATCTGCGGCGATCATCGCTACGACGATGAGGAACAGGCTGAGGGCACCCAACATCAGCCACGCGGTGAGAACACCCTCGGTAAGTTCCTCATCGGAGACGAAGGTCCGCACAACGACCGTGTCTTCGTTCGTCGGCGAGTCGGCGACGAGGATGGGCACAAGGACCTCTGCACCGCCCGGAATCCTTGCGGTGAAGGCGGCTCCTGCCTGCGCTCTCTCGACATTGGAGGAGATCTCTGTCGGTGTTCCAACGACCGTCCCGTCCGGGAAGATCACTGATGTCCCCTCCGGATCGCCGAACGCGTCGATGACGATCGTTGCCAGCTCGGGTGTTACCCCGGGGCCGCTTTCGGCGGAGCCTGCCACTGCCAGCGAGGCGGCAACCGATTGGGAGAATCGCTCCCCCCTGGTGAGCGCCCGGTTCTCAGCCTGGTTCCGAACGAGGATCCCGAGAGGAACAAGGAATGCGACGACGACCAGGGTTGAGATGGCGAGCGATAGGAAGGCAAGGCGGCGTCTCACGACGGTTCCACGAGTTTGATGCCGACACCGTGGACGGTCTGGAGATAGCGGCTCTCGGCAGCGGACTCACCGAGCTTCTTCCGGAGCCACGAGAGATGGACGTCAACCGTCTTGTCGCTTCCTCCCCACGGCTGTCGCCACACCTCGGCGAGTAGCTGTCGCTTCGAAACAACTTCTCCGGGTCGCTCGGCGAGGTACGCCAGAAGATCGAACTCTTTCGGGCTCAATTGGATCACATCACCGTCGAGCGTTACCTCCCTGGCAGCAGCGTCAATGACGAGAAGGCCGACGACGATCCGCTCCTCACGTGGGCCCGCACTCGCACGCCGAAGTACTGCCCGCACTCTGGCTTCAAGCTGTTCGACTGAGAACGGTTTGACGAGGTGATCATCGGCACCGAGGTCGAGGGTACGTACCACATCCCGATCCTCACCCCGGGCGGTCGCAACGATGACGGGCACGTCGGTGACGGCCCTGATCATCTTCAACAGTTCCATCCCGTCGAGATCGGGGAGGCCGAGGTCGAGGATGACGAGATCGGGTGACGTGTCCACGATGGTTCGGAGACCGTCGAGCGCGGTGGCCGAGGCCCTGACTTCGTATCCGCGTTCGGACAGTACGCTCGTTACCAGCGCCCGGATACGTTGCTCGTCCTCGATGATGACGATCGATGCCACGCCATACTGTCCCACGCCGGACCGGCCTTAGCAATTTCTTAACCACTCGTTGTGGACATCGAAAGCGGGGTTCATGCACGATGAACACAATGCGGCAGAGACTCCTCCTGGTCGCCGGCTGGCTCGTTGCAGTTGTCGGAGCAGGAATTGTGGCCTCGGGCGCAGTCGCCGTGGCTGGTGGACAGGTTCTTGATCGCCCACTTCGCCCGTTGACCGCAGCCGAAGTTGCAGCCCTCCCTGTCGTCGAAACGACGGTGGTCCTCGAACCCATCGAGCCCCTTGCCTCCGGCGGCTCCGAATCAGCCACGGGGACCACCATCGTGGAGGGCGGTACCGTTGGTTCAACAGAACCCAGCGGCCCGCCCGGCCCAGGAGGAGCGTCCGCAGATCATCCGGCCACGGCGGCCGACGAGTCACTCGATCCGAGCGAACTTGCCGGTTCCGACATCGATGTCCTCCCAGCAACCGGTGCACTCTCCGACTCCGCAGTGATGCACACGGCCGGCGGTTCAGCATCGTTCGCCAATGTGGACGACGTATTGCGGGTCCTCTGGGCGACACCACGACCGGGCTACATCGTCGGCCTTCGCTTCAACGGACCGACTGCGCTCGTTGTGACGTTCACGAGCACTCGCAGCCTCTCAACGATCGCGGTCGCCCTCAGCGAGTCAGGGATCCTCATCGATTCGTCGGAAACAAGACGGTAGTCCGTAGCCCGAGATCCGTGGTCCGTAGAGAGTCCCGCTCTTGCCTCTCGGACCAACTCTCTCTTGGTACGGAGTACGGAGTACCGACTACGGACTACATCCGAATGCGCAGCATTCGGATCAGGCCAGGGCTACCAGTTCCAGCATTGACTCGTCGAAGTAGGCCTGATCGCCTTCGGGCATCAGGATGACGCGGTCTGGATCCAGGGCAGCAACGAAATCGGTGTCGTGGCTCACGAGGACAAGCGTCCCCTCGTACTGCCTCAGGGCTTCCAGGAGCGCTTCCTTCGCCTGAGGGTCGAGGTTGTTCGTCGGCTCGTCGAGCAGCAGCACGTTGTGACCCGTTACAACGAGTCGGGCCAGCGCCAGCTTCGTTTTCTCACCGCCGGAGAGCGTTCCTGCATCCTGGTCGACCTTGTCGGCAAGGAGGAAGTGGCCAAGGACGGACCGCAGTTCGCGATCCGGGAGCCGACTTGCTCCTCGCATGATGTCGAGGACCGCTACGCCGTAGGTGATGTCTTCATGCTCCTGGGCGTAATAGCCCGGTGCCGCCTGGTAGCCGGTCTCGACCGATCCCAGGTCGGCTTCCTCCACACCGGCGAGGATCTTCAGCAGGGTCGTCTTGCCGGCACCGTTGAGGCCCATGATGATCAGCCGTTCTTCACGATCGACATCGAGGTCCACATCAACAAACACCACGTTGTGTCCATACGCCTTCGCGAGTCCCTCTGCGCGCAGCGGCGTCCGTCCGGAAGGAACGGGCTGGGGAAACCGGAGTGCCACTTTCCGCCGGACACGCTGGACATCAACGAGATCGTCCTGCATCCTGCGAACCCGGGTCTCCCATGTGCGTGCGCGCCGGGCCATCGATTCGGAGGATCCTTTGAATCGTCGGATGCCCTCCTCGAGGCGTGCGATCTTCGCTTCCTGTTGGCGGCGCTCTCGCAAGCGTTGGGATCTCCGCTGTTCATGTTCCTCGACGTAGTACGAGTAGTTGCCCCGGAACGGCTCGATGCGACCGCCCTCGACCGCCAATACCGACGTGATCGACTCATCGAGCAGCGGCAGATCGTGGGAGATGATGAGGAGTCCGCCTTCATAGTCGGCGAGGAACCCCACCAGCCAGGCCTTCGCGTCCATGTCGAGGTGGTTCGTCGGCTCGTCGAGGAGCAACGTCGTGGTCTCAGCGAAGAGGATTCTGGCGAGCTCGACGCGCCGTCGCTGCCCTCCGGACATCGTGGCAACCGGTTGATCCAGATCGGCAGACTCGATGCCGAGGGAGGATGCGAATCGTTTGGCCTCAGCTTTCGCGACGTATCCCCCGCGTGCCGTGAACTCATCGTCGAGCCGTCCGAATCGACGGATCAGCCGATCCCGGTCAGCACCATCGACATCCTCCATCTGCTGACGGGTGACCTCCATCTGACGTTCGATCGTCCCGATGTCACGAGCCATCAGCACGCGTTCGAGAGCGGTCACGCCCGGATCGTCGAGATTCTCCAGCGCCGCTTCCTGCGAGAGATACCCGATGTTTCCGCTCCGCACGACCGATCCTTCAGCCGGCTCATGCAACCCCGCGAGCGTGCGCATCAGGGTCGTCTTGCCAGCACCGTTGGGGCCCACGAAACCGATCCGGTCTCCTGCTTGAACGGAGAAAGAGACATCGGACAGGAGGCGCCGGGCACCAGCGTCGACAGCGAGGTCACGGACGAGAAGCATGGGGGAAAGGTACCAAGTACTGAGTACCAAGTACTGAGTACTGACTACTGAGTACTGACTACGAACTACGAACTACCGACTCGCTTGTGAAGGCTTCTACGAAGCCGAGGATCTCATCACTTGGGATCGGACGAGAGATCAGGAACCCCTGGATCCTGTCGCACCCAAGCTCACCGAGGAAGCGCAACTGCTCTTCCGTTTCGACACCCTCTGCGATCACGTCGAGCCGGAGCGTCCTGGCCAGGCCGATGATCGCCGAAGACACGGCGATGCCATCCCTGCTTGTGAGACCGTCCGCGATGAACGAGCGATCGATCTTCAACGTGTCGATCGGCAGTTGGGTCAGGTAGCCGAGCGATGAGTACCCCGTGCCGAAGTCGTCGATGCTCACCGTGACGCCGATGTCCCGGAGTCGCTCGAGGGCGCGCCGGGTCTCCTCGAGGTCAGTGAGAAGGGTCCCTTCCGTCAACTCGACGTCGAGGAATCGCGGATTGAGTCGCGCCGCTGCGAGAGAAGCGACAACGGTCTCAACAAGATTGCCGGCTCGGAATTGGCGGGAAGAGAGATTCACGGATATCCGCATGGGCGGGAGACCCTCATCGAGCCAGGATCTCATCTGTAGACAGGCTCGATCGAGCACCCACTGCCCGAGTGGAACGATGAGATCTGTCTCCTCGGCCAAGCGGATGAACTTGTCGGTCGGAACCATTCCGAATTCGGGATGCTCCCAACGGATCAGCGCTTCAACCCCGATCACCATTCGCCTCTCGACATCGACCTTTGGCTGATAGAGCAGGTACAGGCCTTCGTCTGATTCGATCGCTTTGCGGAGCCCATCGAGCAGGGTAAGTCGCTGGCTCGTGCGCTCGCGGAGTTCAGTCGTGTAGAACTCGTAGGTGTTGCGACCGGCGTCCTTGGCGCTGTACATCGCTATATCGGCACCCTTCAGCAGGTCCTCGGTCGTCTCCCCATCGAGGGGATATGCAGCGATGCCCATGGACGACGTGATAACGATGTCTTCACCGCCGACGCGATAGGGAGTAGCGAGCCTTCGCAGGATCTTCTCTGCCACTTGACCTGCGTCCTCGACTCGCTGGCCGCCTTCGAGGATCACGGTGAACTCGTCTCCGCCGAGCCGGGCAACGGTGTCGGACTCCCGGACTGAGGCGACGATCCGTTCTGCCGCCTGGCGGAGGAGCGCATCTCCGACAGCATGACCGAGCCGGTCGTTCACCTCTTTGAAACCGTCAAGGTCAAGGAACATGAGCGCAACGACCGAACCGTCTCTCCGAGCACGCGCCACAGCACTCTCG
>JBLWQS010000026.1:0-11250 GCA_048452705.1 Acidimicrobiia bacterium | reverse complement strand
CCATTGCATCATCATGTCCTCGTTTCCGCGGTCCGGAACGCAGCATGCCGAGCCCGTGGGCTCGGCACACACCGGGAACAGCGTCGAATACCGGGGCCTAGCCCCGTTTGTTCACTTCGCTCGCTGGTCTCCGTATCAACATCTACGTTCCGGTCCGCTTTCGTATCAGTGTTTTTGTGTGTGTCTGAGGTGATGCTACCGCACTTCGGCCTCGCGCGGAACGCGAAATCTCAGATACCTACTCCGCCCTCTCCTCTGTGACGTCGGCCACCTCGGCCTCGGCCTCTTCCTCATCAACGATGAGACCGACCGCACGAAGCACCTGGTCCTGGAGCTGAACCGCAAGTTGAGGGTTCTCACGGAGGAACTGCTTGGCCTTCTCACGTCCCTGACCGAGCTGATCGCCATCGTACGTGTACCAGGCACCGGCCTTCCGGACGATCCCCTCTTCAACAGCGACGTCGAGCAGGCTGCCTTCACGCGAGATCCCTTCACCGAACATGATGTCGAACTCAGCGAGCCGGAACGGCGGAGCGACCTTGTTCTTGGAGATCTTCGCGCGAACGCGGTTACCGACGTTGTCGGTCCCCACTTTGATCGCTTCGATGCGGCGGATGTCGATCCGAACACTGGCGTAGAACTTGAGAGCCCGCCCACCGGGGGTCGTCTCAGGTGAGCCAAACATCACCCCTATCTTCTCGCGAAGCTGGTTGATGAAGACCACGGTGGTCTGGGAACGGTTGATCGAGCCTGCGAGCTTGCGCAGCGCTTGAGACATCAGCCGGGCCTGGAGGCCGACGTGGGTGTCTCCCATGTCTCCTTCGAGTTCCGCTCGAGGGACGAGCGCGGCGACTGAGTCGATGACGATCACATCGAGCGCTCCGGACCGGATCAGCATGTCGGTGATCTCGAGCGCTTGCTCCCCCGTGTCGGGTTGTGAGATCAGAAGTTCGTCGACGTCGACGCCAATCGCACGCGCATAAACGGGGTCGAGCGCGTGCTCGGCATCGATGAACGCGGCGAGGCCGCCAGTGCGCTGCGCTTCTGCGACGACGTGGAGCGCAAGGGTCGTCTTACCGGAGCTCTCGGGTCCGTAGATCTCGACGATCCTGCCGCGTGGTACGCCGCCGATGCCGAGAGCAAGGTCGAGAGAGAGTGCGCCGGAGGAAATCGCATCGATCTTTCGGATCTCCTCGTCGCCCATTCTCATGATGGCTCCCTTACCGAACTGGCGCTCGATCTGGGACATGGCCATCTCGATGTTCTTGTCGCGGTCGCCCTTTTTGTCGGACACGTTGTCTCCTTCTTTGACGTTCCCGTACCGTATCGGGCGTCTGTGACAGATTTCATGTCGTGAATCACAACGATGGTATTCCACGACCAGGAGTTACGATAGGCGAACATGTGTTCGATGTCGAGGAATTCCGTATAGCGCCCCACCATTCACCGAACGGCGCTGCCGTCAGAACGTCAGGAAGGTCACAATCTCGCCGTCGTCCTCGTTGCCAGTATCAACGAAGCCGAGGCGGTGATAGAACTCCCCCGGGCCCCCGGTCAACGGAACGTAGCTCGTAGCAAGACCGTCGGCCCCGAGCTGGTCTCGGACGTACTCGATGATCAACTCCATCGCAGCCGCGCCGAACCCCATCCCCTGATACCGTCGGTCGATCATGAATCTCCAGAGGTAGTAGCGGTATACCTCCCCGTCGTCGTCGGCGAGGAGAACGTACCCAACCACCGTGTCGTCCGCATAGACCGCCCTCGTCCAGGCCTTCTCCGCCACGGCATACTGAGCGAGGGAAACCGCGTTGGGCGCCACAAATGCCTTCTGGGATGGGGCCACATCAAGTCTGATCACGGCTCTGACGTTGTCTCCTGTGATCTCTCGAAGGGCGACCGTTGCTCCCGCGGCGATGACGGCCGGTGCATCTGCGCCCTCTGCGATCTGCTTGTGGAAGCGCACGACAGCGCGCTTCTCGGTGAACCCGGAAGCCGTGTGGGCCGCCCTCGACACCTCGTTGTCGGCGTGAGCGTCGGATGCGAACTCGGTAGCTCCGCGAACGCGCGACCACTCCTCGGATGCTTCGAGCAGGGCTGTCCCGATGCCTCTCCGTCGGTAGCTCGATTCGACCCACCAGCCCTCTAGGTATCCCACCGGAGAGGTTGCACAGCCCGGTGCTCCTTCCCGCATCGTCACCTCGGCGAAACCGACCATCCTTCCGTCGAGATCGGCGACCATCACACCGGTGCGACCGAGGCCCCACTCACTCACCTCTGCAGCGAGTTCCGATCTCTCGTAGTACGGCGAGAGGCGCTGCCGCATGTCGATCCACGCTTCGATGTCGGACTCGTCGAGCGCTCGTATCTCCATGAACGGCGAGCCTACGCAATCGTTTGTACCTAGGACACGGATCGTCTTGGCCCCAGACACGAGCGTCTCGCTCCCTGATCGCTCTCCGACCGTCGTTTGTGTCTACGACCACGCCAGCGGTGGTTCCAAGCACAAACGATCCGATCTAGAGGAGGACTTCGTCGACCGTCTCGTACCTTGCGCCGCCTCGTCCGAGGTGGCTCCGGTACAGCGTCACTCGGTCGACCTCCATCTTCAGGGGGAAAGCCGCCACCTGCTCGACGATGCCTTCGACGTTCACGGGCGGTCGGATGCGTGCGAGCGTCAGGTGGGAATGGAACGGCCGGTCCTCCGGCTCGAAGCCCACAGAGGTCGCCGCCTGCTCACAGATCTCGGCGACCTTGGCGAGTTCGTCGCTCCCCCTCCCGGTTCCGAGCCACAGGACGGTCGCTCGGGACGGTTTCGGGAACGCCCCCAGGCCCGTGAATCCGAGCGTGAACGGCTCGACCACGAGATGCTCGTCCAGGAACTCCAGGATCCGATCTCTGCGGGGGGCATCCGTTGAACCGAGGAACCGGAGTGTCAGGTGCCAGTTGTCCGGCGGTGTCGGCCGCCCAGGCAGTCGGATCACACGTTCCCCCAGGAACGCGGCAAGACCGTGCCGAACCTCGTCGGTCAGGGCGACCGCGAGAAACAACCGATCGCTCACCGGCTCCCCCAGTCGACCCCCTGGAGCGACATGCGCAGCAGTTGGAGAGCGGCCGTCGACGCGAACGTACGGACACGCTCTCGATCTCCGGGGAGTGTGAGCGTACGGACCCGAGAATTCTCCGGTGTCACCACCGCCACCACGACCGTGCCGACCGGCTTGTCCTGTGGGTCGGGTCCTGCGGAACCCGTGACCGACACGACCACGTCGGCCTCCAATCGCCCACGAGCGCCGTCGGCCATCGCCACCGCCACCGGTTCGCTCACCACGCCGTGTTCCTCGATGAGACTCCCCGGGACTTCGAGAAGGGACTCCTTGATCTCTGCTGCGTAGGAAACGATGGAGCCGCGGAACACCCGGCTTGCGCCGGGCACCGACGTGATCCGTCCAGCCACGAGACCGCCGGTCGCCGACTCGGCCGTTCCGAGACTCCAACCGCGCTCTTCGAGCATGCGGAGAACGACCACCTCGACGGTGTCATCATCGACACCGAAGATCCGCTTGCCGAGGCGTTCGCGAACCGTCGCCTCGATCGGAGCGATCAAGGCCGACGCCTCGTCGCGGGTCTCCGCCTTCGCCGTGATCCGTATCTTGATCTCACCTCCGGACGCGAGGAACGCGATCGTCGGATTCGTCGACGCGTCGTAGAGGTCACCGAGTCGTTCGCCGATCGCAGACTCGGATTCACCCCACGTCCGCAGGAGACGGCTCACCACCGCACCGTCGTCGTCCCCACGAAGGAACGGGATGACCGAGTTCTCGAGCATCGGGATCATCTCGGCCGGAACGCCGGGCAGCGCGAAGACCCAGGTGTCGGCGAGGCGGAGCCGGATACCGGGGGCCGTTCCCTTGGGATTCTCGATCAGCTCAGAACCAGAGGGTCGCTCGGCCTGCTGGAGGTTCGATTCCGGCATGACCCGTCCGCTGCTTGTCCACCGTTCACGGAGTCGCTCAGCCTGGCCGGCGTCGAAGATCATCTCCACGCCGGCTGCTCGAGCGATCGCCTCTCGCGTCAGATCGTCCTTCGTGGGTCCGAGTCCCCCGGTGATGATCAAGGCGTCCGCCCGGTAACAAGCAGCGTCGATGGCGGCTGCGATGCGTGTCTCGTTGTCACCGACGACGGTCTGCTGGAAGTGATCGAGGCCCGCGTCGGCGAGTCGCTCACCGATCCGGGTTGCGTTGGAGTTCACGATCTGGCCGAGCAGCAACTCGGTGCCGACGGCCAGAATCTCGACGATCATGCGGGACCCTTCACGATCGCGTCGAGGTCCGTTCCGTAGCCGCCCGTGATCTCCACGGTGAACCACTCTCCCGGCTCTCCGCGGTCGAGAAGGATCACGCCGTCGATCTCCGGCGCCTCCCGGTAGGAACGCGCCACTGGTCGACCATCCTCGACCTGATCGACAACGACGGTGAGCGTCCGACCGATCTGGCCGACGGAGCAGGCCGTTGTGATGTCGTCCTGCATGGCCTGGAGATAGCGGAGCCGGGCCTGTTTCTCCGAGTCCGGGATCTGGTTGTCCATGACCGCGGCCTCGGTCCCCTCCTCCGGCGAGTACGGGAAGAACCCTGCCCAGTCGAGTTGGGCGTCGTCGAGGAATGAGGCGAGCTCGTCGACGTCATCGTCGGTCTCACCGGGGAAGCCGACGATGAACGACGATCGCGTCGCCGCATCCGGGGCCGCCGATCGAATCCGTTCGATGAGTTCCCTATGGCCATCTCCCGATCCGGGGCGCTTCATCGCCCGAAGGAGTCGACTCGAGGCGTGCTGGAGGGAGAGGTCGAAGTAGTTCGCGACGATCGGGTTTCCAGCCATCTCCTCGATCAACGCCGGTCGGATCTCTCGGGGGTACAGGTAATAGAGGCGGAGCCGCCGGAGCCCTTCGACGTCGGAGACCCGGCGAACCAACTCGACGATGTCGGGGGCATCGGTGTCCCGACCGTACGCGGCGAGATCCTGGGCGACCAGGCCGATCTCCCCCACACCGGCTGCAGCCAGTTCGGCGATCTCGTCCCTGATGTTCTCCGGACCCCGCGACCGCTGCTTACCCCGGAACTGCGGGATCGCGCAGAACGTGCAGAGCTTGTCGCACCCTTCCGCCACCTTCACATAGGCGTACGGCGTCGTCGGTGTCGGGCGTCGGGTTTCGTAGAGGATGTCCATGTGCGACCGTCGGGCGGATCCGATGGTGAGCGGCGTCCAACGCCGCAGAGCGTCGAGCCGATCGACGAGTTCGGAGTACCGATCCAGCCCCAGGACCGCATCGGCTTCCGGAAGCGCCTCGGCCAGTTCGGTTTCGTAACGCTGAGCCATGCACCCGACCACAACGAGACTCGCGTCGTCTCGCTTGGCCCCGGCGAGATCGAGGATCGTATCGACCGACTCCTGGCGCGCGGGTTCGATGAAGCCGCACGTGTTTACCATCACCACGTCTGCGGACTCGGGAGTTGAGGCCTCGGTGTAACCGGCAGCAGTCAGCATCCCGGTGATCTTGTCGGAGTCAACCTGGTTCTTCGCACAGCCGAGCGTGGTCAGCCAGATCGTTGGAGCTGTGGAAGTCATCGGCGGCAAGCGTACCGTCGCAGCGGTGTTGGGGACCAGACCTTGTCCGTGATCGGCACAACGATCAGGTCGGCGCCTCTGGCACGTCCACGCCTCGGTCGATCAGTATCCCCTTGATGTGACCGATCCGTGTTTGGATCTCTCCCGCCCCGGCGGCCTCGTCCATCTTGCGGTTCAGGCCCTCTTCCGGAGTCATCGCACCGGTCAGGCCTCCGCTTCCCCCGGCCTGAGAAACCATGTCGATGCGTTGCCCCTCGATCGCCGTCATGCGCGACCGCAGGCCCGACAACTCGGTCAGCAGGTCCTCCGTCGATCGTTCGGCGTCGAAGTCAGCACGAAACGACGCCATCTGATCACGAAGCTCGTCCTGACGGCAGCGGAGCTCGTATCGCTCGGCGAAGGCGTCATCCGGCAGGGCGTTCAGGCGGTCCTGCACCTCGGAGAGTTCCCTCAATGCCTCGTCAAGATCTATTTCAGTCATGCCTTCACCCTATCCGAAGGCAAGCCGGGCCGCCGCCGCGACGGCCGCCGCCACGAGAACCCATCTGATCCACGCGGCGCCCTTCAGCACCGCCAGCCGGGAACCGGCCCATGCTCCCGACATCTGCCCTGCCGCAAGGACGACGCCCACGGCGATGTCGATCTGGGCAGCGTTGGCGAAGAGCAGGATCGCGATCGGCGAGTAGGCCGCGATGAGGACAACTTTCGCAGCGTTGCCGTTGACGAGATTCATCCCCGCTCCCAGCACGAGGCCGGCGAGAAGCAGGAACCCGACACCGGCCTGGACAAAGCCGCCGTAGAAACCGATGCCGAGGAACACCAGCGATCGCCACGGCTCGTGCAACGCCACTTCTCGCTCTTCGAGCCACCGAGACGGTCGTAGCACCACGGAGGCTGCGACGAGGAGCAGAACACCGGCGAAGACCATCCGAAGCACGTCGGGCGGCGTCACCGTCGAGACCCAGGCCCCGATGGCTGCCCCGACCACCGTCGGTATCAAGAGCACACTGAGGCGGCGCCATGGAACCGCTTCGCCTTTCTGGTAGCCGGCGATCGCGGTCAGATTTGCAAGGAAGATGGCGATGCGGTTCGTCCCGTTCGCCGTGTTGATCCCAACCATCTCAGTGAGAATCGGGATCGTGATGGCCGACCCGCCGCCCGCCAGCGCGTTGATGAATCCGGCAGCACCACCGGCGGCAACGAGGATCAGGCCTTCGACAAGGGTCACGGAGTCAGCGATCGCGGCATTCGCTGGAGGCTACCGTGGAACGATGCGAGCGGATTTCCAGCCGCGTACCGAACTCAGCAAAGCGAGCCCATCTGCACCATCAAGGTCATCGCTAGTGATGACCTCTTCGATGAGCGCCCCTTCATCGATCAGCACTTGACGCAGGATGCCCGGCAGACACCCGGACGCGAGAGGCGGCGTGATCCACGTGCCAGCCGTCTGCACGGCAACGTTGTGCGTGCTGGCTTCGGTCAATTCACCCCGCTCGTTCACCATCAGCACGTCCTCGACGCCTTCGTAGGCGTTGGCACGATCGTCGTAGGGCCGCCTGGCAGTCGTCTTGTGGAATCGGTAGATGCTCGTCGACGAGATCGCGGTCGGGTCGATGACGCACGCCACCGGATCGCGTCCGGGGTTGGGCCACCACTGAGCCGGCGCCAGGATCTCAGGGTTGACATCGACGACGATCTTGCCGAACCGATCGACCTCGAGTCGCACAGCGTGGGTGCCACTCAGCTCGTTCACGGCCTCTTCGAGCGCATCATGGACGGATCCCTCATTGAAGCGGAATCCGAAATAGGCCGACGAGTCGCCGATTCGCTGGACGTGCCGATCGAGCCACCGGAATCCGTGATCTTCTTCCCACCGGATGGTCTCGAACAGGGAGATCTCCGGTCGCCTCTGCACCAGGACGCTGGTCTTGGACTTGGCCTCCTCGTACTCGCCCCTTGGCACGGTCGTGTCCGTGATCCCGGCCCCGACGGCGTACTCCCCGACCCCTTCCTCGGAATCGACGACCACCGTTCGGATCGCAACGCTGAAACTGGCGTCCGGTCGCCCGCTCTCGGTCGGCGCCATGAACCCGATGGCACCCGAGTAGATACCACGGGTTCGACACTCCAGCGTCGCAATGGCCTCCATGGCACGAGCCTTCGGGTCACCGGTGACAGCTGTCGATGGGAAGAGGGCACGGAAGACGTCCACGATCTCGACGGCCGGTGCAAGCTCAGCCGACAGACTCGACGCGAGTTGCCAGACCGTCTCCAGTCGTTCAAGCTCCATCAGTTCATGGATCTCGGTCGTGTCGGGGAGCGTGATGCCGGAGAGCTCCTCGACGAATCGGTCGACGATCCGTTGGTGTTCAGCCCGATCCTTGTCCGATGCGGCGAGCCTCGCTGCGTTGTCCTCGTCCTCCTTCGACCACCGACCACGAGACGCCGTGCCCTTCATCGGGCGCACATTGATCTTCGATCCTTCGACGGCAAAGAACCGTTCCGGCGATGCACTCAGAATCCGGAACCGCCCGAGATCGATGAAGGCTCCGTTCCCACCGCGTTGGGAGAGAACGATGTCGCGGTAGAGCTCTTTCAGGTCCCCGCTGATCGCGGCGTCGAGACGAAGGGCATAGTTGATCTGGGCGAGGTCTCCCGACTTGATGAGACGTCGAATGCGCTGAGCGCTCTCCTCGTACGTGTCTTCTTGCATCGTCGGGATCCAAGGCGACACCGTGTACGGAGACGCGTCGAGACGTGCCTCGCCGACGAACGGTTCAACGTCGAATCGGTCACGGAAGAGCGCGAACCACGCGAGCGGCAGTTCGTTGAGCAACTCCCCCTGCTCACCCGTCCGCACCGGAAGCGCCGCATCGAATGCCGGGGCAGCCTCGTATGAAACGAAGCCGACTGCCCACAACCCCTCACGGGTCGCGGCTTCAGCCTCTCTGATCACATCGAGGACGGCTCCAATCTGATGCGCTTCAACGATGCGTTCCGGATCGGAGAACTCCATCGACTTCCCGCCGGTCGGGCTGAACTGGTCTAGTCGTGCACGGTTCATCGATCCCAGGTTACGCGACGAAATCGATGGTTGATGTGCCTCGATCAACAAATCGCTCGGAGTCACCCGATCAACGATCCGAGTTCCTCTTCGGTCACGAGCACGGATCGAGCCTTCGAGCCTTCAGACGGGCCGACGATGCCCTTGTTCTCCAGGATGTCCATGACCCGTCCGGCTCTCGCGAATCCGATCCTGAGTTTGCGTTGGAGCATGGAGGTGGAACCGAGCTGGCTGCGTACGATGAGTTCGATCGCCTGGCGCATGATCTCAGGATCCTCGCCCTCGAACTCTGCATTCACCTCGGTGGCCTTCTCGGCGACTTCGAATACTTCGGTGTCGCGATACTTCGTGTTCTGCTGATCCCGCACGAACTCCACGACCCGGTGGACCTCTGCTTCGGAGACCCACGCTCCCTGGATCCGTTCCGGTTTCGGCTCGCGTGCGGTAACGACCAGCATGTCGCCGAGGCCGACCAGCTTCTCCGCTCCAGCCTGGTCGATGATGACCCGGGAATCTGTCTGCGATGTCACGGAGAACGCCAGGCGAGATGGCACGTTCGCCTTGATGACGCCTGTGATGACGTTCACCGACGGCCGCTGTGTCGCCAATACGAGGTGGATCCCAACGGCTCGTGCCATCTGGGCGATGCGCACGATCGAATCCTCGACGATTCGGCCGGCGACCATCATCAGATCGTTCAACTCATCGACGACGACCACGATGTACGGGAATCGATCGAAGAGTTCCTCGTCGACGCCGCCGGCGTCGTACTTCTCGTAGTACGACTCGATGTCGCGCACACCCGAGTCGGCCAGAAGATCGTATCTGCGGTCCATCTCTGCGACCGCCCATTGGAGAGCGTCGGCCGCCTTCTTCGGGCTGGTGATGACCCGCGTGAGGAGGTGCGGAACGTCGTCGTACTGGCCGAGCTCGACTCGCTTCGGATCGACGAGGATCATGCGGACCTGATCGGGCCGGGCGCGCATCAAGATCGACGTCAACAGGGCGTTGATGCATGACGACTTCCCCGCACCAGTTGCGCCGGCGATGAGAACGTGGGGAAGCTCGCTCAGCCTCAACATGTGGGCGCTGCCGCTGACGTCCTTGCCGACTGCAACGAGCATCGGATCGGCGTCCTGCGTTGCCACGTTGCTACGGAGGATGTCACCGAGCGTGACCATCTGCCGAATCCGGTTCGGAACCTCGATGCCGATGGCGCTCTTGCCGGGAATCGGGGCGAGGATCCGCACGTCGGGCGACGCGAGGGCATACGCGATGTCGTGCGAGAGATTCGTGACACGAGAGACTTTCACGCCCGGTGCCAGTTCAATCTCGTATCTCGTCACGGTCGGGCCGGGGACGATTCTCGTGAGGCGTGCGTCTACGCCATGCTGTCTCAGGGCCTCCTGTAGATCGGCGGCGGTTTGCTCGAGTCCTCCCCGGTTCGGACCCTCCGAATTCGACGCTTCGAGAAGATCAACCGGTGGCAGTTGGTACCCGTCGACCGGGACCGTTTGCGGCGCAGGGACACGCTTCGGCTTCGCCTTCTTCGGAGCCTTGGCTGACTTCTTGGGTCCGCTCTCGGGCCTCGTCGCCGACATGTCCGGCACGGGTTCGTGAATCTCGATCGCCCCATTCGTTCGGACGGTCTTCGTCGATGACCCGTCGTCCGACCCGAATCCGATCCACGATCGGAATGAACGGGAGAACGAGCCGATCGTCCCTGCGACGTCTTTCACCGATGCCTTGGTCACGACGAGCGTGCCAACTCCAACGGCTCCCAGCAAGACGAGGAGGGCACCCCAGAATCCGATGGTGCGTCTGAGCGGGAACGCGACGATGGCTCCGATCGCTCCGCCGCTCTCCTTGACCTGGTCCACATGACCGGCCAGTGCGACCGAGCCGGTCAGCAGGTGGAACAGAGCGAGCGAAGCGACGAAGATCGCGAAGAGACCAGCCACGAGACGGCCACGGTCCTCGCTGCAGCACACTCCGACGAGTGAGAGGCCGATGAGGACAAGCACGAGCGGCACACCGAATGCCCACATGCCGAAGAGGAATCGAAGGGAACCGGAGAGACCGGCGCCAATCGGCCCGGAGAGTCCGAAGAACGACAGACCAACGAGGGCTGCGAGCACGATAAGAACAATGCCCCACAGGTCATCGCTCTGACGTGCGAACCGTTCCCGGATGCGGTCCCGACCCGTCCGTAGCGCTTGGACGGTTCTGGCCCGAAATGAAATCCGTTTAGTTTTTTTGGGGGTCGCTTTGCTCCGCCCCGCTGCCCCGCGGCTCTTGGTCCGCGTTGCCATCTGCCCGTACGATACCCGAGGATGGCGCAGATTTGAACCACCCTTCGCGCGAGAGAGCGCGCGGTGGGTTATAGGGCTGTGATTCAAGGGCATTCTCTCCAGTCGGTGAGAGTCCGAATCAGAGGTTCCAGCGTCGAGGAGTCCGGGCGGACACGCCGAGCAAACGGGCACTTCGGAAATCGGCGGGGTCGGAGAGAGTCGGGGAGACAGCAGGCAGTAGTACGTCCGACGTATGACGTAGCACGACCCCGG
>JBLWQS010000025.1:0-11295 GCA_048452705.1 Acidimicrobiia bacterium | reverse complement strand
CCCCCTTCAACAGAGCGAGGGTCTCGGGCATGAGCGAGCGCGCTGAGATGCTGCGCAGCTGCCTTGCCGATGCGGTGTTCGAGGAGAGACGGTGGTGCGTCCGCCAGGTCGCCGATGGTTCGAATGCCGAGATCGCCGAGCGTCCGACCGGTCGCCTCCCCCACACCCCACAATTCACCGACGTCGAGCGGGTGGAGGAAGTCGAGTTCGGTGCCTTTCTCGATGCGCAACATTCCATCCGGCTTGGCGTGCTTCGACGCGAGTTTGGCGACGAATTTGTTCGCAGCGATGCCGACCGATGACGGGATACCAATCTGATCTCTGATCGTCGCCCTGATCTGTGCGCCGACGTCCTCTGCTGACGGGTAGTGGAGCCTGAGGCCCGAGACATCCAGGAACGCTTCATCGATGGATATCCCTTCGACGAGAGGGGTGAACGAACGCATGATGTCGAAGATGTCGGCGGACACGGCGCCATACCGGCCATGCGAGCCGCTGACGATCACGAGACTCGGGCACCGGCGACGGGCCTCTCCGACCGGCATAGCCGAGCGAACCCCGAAGCTACGGGCCTCGTAGCTGGCCGACGCCACGACCCCGCGGGCCCCGGTGCCTCCAACCGCGACCGGCTTCCCGATCAGATCCGGATCGTCGAGCCGTTCGACCTCGACGAAGAACGAATCCATGTCGACGTGGAGGATTGGCTCGGCGAACCGTGTCATGCCCCCACGGTACTTGTACGCTCGATTCGATGAACACCCAGGGCGCCGGCATCTTCCTCGTTCGCCACGGCGAGGTCCACAATCCCGATCACGTGGTCTACGCCGACCTCCCCGGCTTTTCACTCTCGGCCACCGGGCAACGGCAAGCCGCGGAAGTGGCAAGCCGCCTCCCCCACCGTGCCACCGTCGTGACCTCGCCCCTCGATCGCGCCGTCGAGACCGGGCAGATCATCGCAAGCGGCACCGATGGCCGTGTTGTGGTGGACGATGCTTTGACCGAATGGGCACTCGGATCGCGGTGGGCGGGTCATGTATGGGAACAGTTGGACGTGTCATTTCCAGGCGAGCTGAAGGCGTATCTCGAACATCCCGAGAATCTGCCGTTCTCTCCCGAGTCGCTCGCCGAACTCGCCGACCGGGTTGGGACAGCGATCCGAGCGCATCGTGACGTGTCGAACGGACCGTTGATCTTCGTCTCGCACCAGGATCCGATCCAAGCGGCACGCCTGTGCCTCACCGGCCGTTCCCTCACCACCCTCAACGAGAACAAGCTCATGCACGCCGAAGCCGTCGAACTGGTCGCCATGACGTCCGGGCCCTGGGTCGAACCGGGTTCGTGGGCCCCGGACCAGGAACGGGTGACTCCCCCATCGCCTTCGGCCCCGTCATCGCACTGATCGCACGCTCCGCTACACTGCCGCCGCCCGTCCCCGACCGAGGAATACCGTGGAGAGTCGCACCGTCATCAAGAGTGTGCTGTTGGTCGTCGGTGTGGTCGCCGTCCTCTTCGTCGCCGGCCTCGCCATTGCGAGTTCGCCGTCCGCTGAGGTGACCGAGGCAGCGAAGCTTCCCACGACCACGACCACAACGGAGCCGCCCCCGGAAGGGGTCTTCGTCATCAGAATCGACAACGGCTCGTTCCGCCCGTCGAACGTCCTCCTCGACCTCGACGAAGCTTGGATCGTGAAGTGGGTCAACGACGATCCACGCGAGTACCTCCTGGCCGACAAGAGTGGGCTGTTCGAGACGACACTCACCGAAGGCGAAGAGTTCGAATTCGACTACAGCACACTCGAACCCGGCATCTACCGCGTGTTCGCAACTGTGGGTTTCCAAAGGATCCCAGGAACGATCGACACCCGCCCGGTGCAGTGAGTCGCCTGCGGCGACGGTACTCAGTAGTTCGTACTCCGTACTCCGTACTCCGTAGTCGACCCGCGGAGACGATCCTGCTACCTCACCGTGGATACCGGATACCGGACACCGACTACGGACCACGGACCACGGACCACGGACCACGGACTACGGACTACGGAACAAAAGCACCACGTTGTGGCCGCCGAAGCCGAAGGAGTTGCTCATCGCGTACTCCACTTCGACGTTCCGTGCAACACCGGGAACGTAGTCGAGGTCGCACTCGGGGTCCGGATCCGTCAGGTTGATCGTCGGAGCGACGATGCCGTCTCTGATCGAGAGCACGCTGGCAACAGCCTCGATGGCTCCTGCACCGCCGAGAAGGTGCCCCGTCATCGATTTCGTCGACGAGATCGGTAGCCGGTAGGCGGTGTCTCCGAACACGGACTTGATGGCCATGGTCTCGGTGACGTCATTGGCCGCGGTCGACGTGCCATGCGCGTTGATGTAGGAGACTTGCTCGGCGACGATCCCTGCATCGTCGAGTGCGCTCTGCATCGCTCTGGCTGCACCGGCACCCCCGGGGCGGGGCAGCGTCACGTGGTAACCGTCGGCCGACATGCCGTATCCGACGAATTCGGCGTAGATGGTCGCTCCGCGCTCGAGTGCGTGCTCACGTTCTTCGAGAACGAGAGCCGCCGCCCCTTCGGACATGACGAATCCATCCCGGTTCGCGTCGAACGGCCGACTGGCGCCCTGCGGGTCGTTGTTGCGAGTGCTCAGAGCCCTTGCCTGAGCGAAGCCACCCATGGCGAGCCGCGTGATGGCGGCATCGGCACCTCCCGCGAGCATCACGTCGGCCGCGCCACGCGAGATGATCGCTGCGGCATCGCCGATCGCGTTGGCCGAGGCGGCACAAGCGGTCACGGTCGTAGTGTTCGGTCCATAGAGGTTGAAGTCGATCGAGGCCTGACCTCCCGCCAGGTTGGCGATGATCTTCGGGATTCCGAACGGACTCAAGCGATGCGGCCCCACCTCGAGCAGCGTGGTCACTTCCTCTTCGAACGTGGCTACGCCTCCGATGCCCGAGCCAACAACGACACCCGCGCGGTAGGCCGCCGGGTCGTCGGGTTCGTGGTCGATACCGGCATCGCCGAGGGCTTCGCGAGCGGCAACCCAGAAGAGCTGGGCGTACCGATCCATCCGCCTCGCTTGACGCCGGGGCATGAACGCCTCGATGTCGAAGTCTGTGATCTCTCCTGCGATCTTCGACGGTAGGTCCGAGGCGTCGATCGATGTGATCGGACCGATCCCGGACGTTCCGTTCAGAAGACCACGCCATGTGCTTTCAACATCACCGCCGACGGGGTTGATGGTGCCGAGGCCGGTGACGACGACGCGACGGTCGTTCATGATGCGCTCCTATTCCTGCGTCTAGGCGTTGAGCTTCGCCTCGACCAGGTCCACTGCCTCGCCGACCGTCGTGATCTGCTCGGCTTCTTCGTCGGGGATCTTCACTCCGAAGTTGTCCTCGAGGGCCATGAGTAGTTCGACGACGCCGAGCGAGTCGACGTCGAGGTCCTCTTCGAATTTCGCGTCCGGCCTGATGTCGTCCCGTTCGATCCCGAGCTCATCGACAAGAAGGTCGGTCAGCTTCGATTCGATCTCCGTGCGGTCCATTGATTCAGCCTCCTAGTAGCCGTTCTATAGGGCGAGACCACCGTCAACGACGAGTGTCTGTCCTGTTACGTATGCCGCGTCGTCTGAGGCAAGATAGCCCACCGCCGCAGCGATCTCCTCCGGTCTTCCGAGGCGCCCGACGGCGACCCTGCTGGCCACCTCTTCGGCGATCTCGGTTCCGAGTTCTTCGGTCATGTCCGTCTCGATGAATCCAGGCGCAACGACGTTGACCGTGATGTTCCTCGATCCGATCTCTCTGGCGATCGATTTCGAGAAACCGATGATCCCGGCTTTCGACGCCGCGTAGTTCGCCTGCCCGGGATTTCCCGATATCCCGGAGATCGAACTCACCGAGATGATCCGACCCCACTTGGAGCGAAGCATGCCGCGCATCGCCGCGCGGGAACAGAGGTACACGGAGCGAAGGTTCGTCTCGATGACCTGATCCCAGGCTTCGAGCCCCATCCTCAGAAGCAGGTCATCGCGCGTGATCCCGGCGTTGTTGACGAGTACCTCGATCCGCCCGAGACGCTCTTCGATATCTTTGAACATCGCACCGACTGCGTCGGCGTCCCCGACGTCGGCCTGCACAGCTACCGCCGTGCCGCCGTTCGCTGTGATCGCTTCGACAACCTCATCCGCTGCCGTGCTATTCGTTGCGTAGTTGACTGCAACTGCATGGCCGTCTGCTGCAAGGCGCAGAGCGATCGCTCGGCCGATTCCACGCGATCCTCCGGTGACGAGCGCTACACGGCTCATCCGTACTTCGCTTCCTGGCGGTCGGTCATGATCTGGATTCCGGTTCGTTCGCTCGGCGGGAGTGCAGCGTCGCTGACCGAGTCGGGAACGACCTTCTGCCCCCACTGGATCGCGGTTGCACCCCAGGTCAGACCGGCTCCGAATGCGACGAGCACGAGCTTGGCCCCCGGCTTCAGGCGACCGCGGTCGATGGCTTCTGAGAGGGCGATCGGGATCGTGGCAGCCGAAGTGTTGCCGTATGCGTCGATGTTGGTGTACACCTTGTCCGGATCGATTCCGAGGCGCTTCGTTGTGGCGTCGATGATCCTGATATTCGCCTGATGGGGGATGAGCAGGTCCACGTCATCGATCGACCAGCCTGCGTCGGCGAGTGCCTTTTCTGCTGCGACTTCCATACCAACAACGGCGTTCCTGAAGACCTCTCGACCATCCATGACGACCCGCACCGGCGAGGGGATCTCCATCCACGACGAACCGGCGCCTTCGATCGTCAGGGCATCAGCGAGCGTCCCATCCGATCCAACGTTGATCGACTGGATTCCCTCGTCGGTGTCGGATGCTTCGAGGATGACCGCCCCGGATCCATCGCCGAACAGAACCGCGGTATCGCGATTGTTGAGATCGAGATACGGCGTGAGTCGCTCGGAGCCGAGCAGAAGTATGCGACTGGCCGATCCTGTCGCGATGAGAGCGTTGGCGAGATTGAGGCCGTAGATAAAGCCGGTGCAACCTGCGTTGGTGTCGGTCGCTGCCGCGTTGACGGCGCCGAGTTTCGCCTGAAGGTGACATGCCATCGCCGGGATGAACCGGTCCGGAGTGCAGGTCGCAACAAGGATGTAATCCAGATCGGTTGCTTCCAATCCGGCAGCCTCGAGTGCGTGGCGTGATGCGACCTCTGCCATGCTGGAGTTGTCAACGTGCGAGACCCTCCGCTGACGGATACCCGAACGGGTCGCGATCCACTCGTCCGACGTATCGATGACGGTTGCAAGGTCGTCGTTCGTCACGATCGGATCGGGGGTGCATCGGCCCCAACCGGTGATCATCGCTCGTTTCATTCGTGTTCCTCCTCGGACAAGTCAGTCATTGTACGGACGGGTCGCTCATGACCGTGGCGATTCCGTCGAGATCAGATACGGCGTGCACGGTTGCCCCCGGGATCGTTCGTTTGACGAGTCCTGCCGTCACGTCCCCCGGTCCGACGTGAATGAACGTGCCGATGCCATCGGCCGCCATCTGCTCGAGCGTCGCTGCGAACCGGACCGGCTTCACGAGTTGCTCTCCAAGTTGTCGAACCGGGTCATCGACCGTTCGTCCCGTCGTGTTGGCATACACCGCGAATTCCGGTGTCGCGAATTCGGTGCTCTCGAGGGCAACCCTCAATCGCTGTGCAGCCGGTTCCATGTACGGGGAGTGGAACGCCCCGGCGACGTCGAGGGGGATCGCCCGGCGGATGCCGAGAAGGCGGGCGTTCTCGGTCAGCCATTCGATGTCCGGCCGGCTGCCGGCGAGCACGATCTGCGACGGCGTGTTGACGTTCGCGACCCAGAGCCGTCCACCGTCTGCTCGCCGATTGGCAGCAACACGTTCAGCGTGCTCCAGGTCGGCGCCGATGAGCGCCGCCATGCCGGACGGATCACTCTCCGACGGCGCGTCCGCCATCGCCCGGCCGCGTTCGGCGACGAGCGCTAGCCCGTCTTCGTAAGAGAGTGATCCCGCTGCCGCCAGCGCCGTGTACTCGCCGAGGGAGTGTCCGGCAGCCGCGGCAGGCGGGTTCGGGAGGGCATCCTTCAACGCTTCCCAGAGCGCGAATGACACGGCGAAGAGCGCCGGTTGGGCATGTTCGGTCTTCGTGAGTTCTTCCTGAGGGCCGTCGCCGACAAGTGTCTCGAGGGACCATCCGAGGACGCGGTCGGCGGTCTCGACCAGCAGGTCGGGGCGTGCAGCGAAGAGGTCGGCTCCCATGCCGACCTTCTGACTCCCCTGGCCCGGGAACAAGATGGCGTATCTGGACATCGACGATCACTCCGCAGTAGTTCGGTGTACCGACCCCCGAGGTGTCGCGAGGGTTTCATCGTCGATTCGACACTACCCTCGCGGGCCACCTCTCCAGGAGTTCCTCCACATGATCGACCGTCGTTCTCAACTCAGCGCGTCTGTTCCCGTGGGACCCAAAGTTCCACTCCGAATCCCGAACGAATTCCTCAGGCTCTACGACCTGTCCTACAACCTCTGGTGGTCGTGGGATCCATCCGGCCGGGATATCTGGGGACGGATCGACCCGCAGGCGTGGGCCGCCACACGGAACCCCATCGGGATGCTCCAGGTGGTCGAACCGTCGACGTGGGAGGCGCTCGCCGCGAGCGGGAGCTTCAGCGAGCTCTACAGCGAGGTCGTTGAACGGTTCGATCGCTATCTCTCGAGCGATCAGACCTGGTTCGACAGGAACCACGCCGGTGAACTCGACGGCCCGGTTGCCTACCTGTGCGCCGAGTACGGCATCAACGAGAAGCTCCCCTTCTACTCCGGGGGTCTGGGTGTGCTCGCCGGTGACCACGTGAAATCCGCATCCGATCTCGGCATCCCCATGGTCGCCGTTGGTCTCCTCTATCGGCGAGGTTTCTTCCGCCAGGCCATCGATCCCGACGGTTGGCAGCAGCACACCTACCAGCGCCTCGAGATGCGGCGGCGCCCCATTCGAGAAGTGCTGGACCCTCACAGCGGACGCCCGCTTCGTGTGACGCTCTCTTTGAACGGTCGCGAGATCGCTATCGGAGCATGGAGAATCGACGTTGGACGTGTTCCGCTGATCCTGCTCGACACGAACCTCCCTGAGAACGATCCCGCCGATCGGCCGATCACGCACATCCTCTACGTGCGCGGTCGGGAGGCACGCTTCGCTCAGGAGACGGTACTGGGAATCGGTGGGGCCAGAGTGCTGCAGGCGCTCGGTATCGACCCGGCGATGTGGCACGTCAATGAAGGACACGCTGCGTTGAGCCTGTTGGAGCGCTTGTCCTGGGAGATCGAATCGGGGCAGGATCTTGAGACCGCGAAGCAGTCCGTCGCCGATCGAACACTGTTCACCCTCCACACTCCCGTTCCGGCCGGGAACGAGACCTTCAGCCCTTCGCTCGTGACGACCGCTCTCGAAGGCACGATCGAAGGCGTCGACATGGAGACGCAGTGTGAACTCGCGAGAAGTGGGTCCAACGATGGGTCCGTGTTCGACATGGGTGCGCTGGCCATTCGCCTGTCCGATCGCACGAATGGCGTGTCGGTTCGCCATGCCGACATCGTGACGCGTGACTGGGGCGATCTCATCGGCGGGCCGGCGTTCGCTGTGACGAATGGTGTTCACCCGTCAACGTGGCTCGGTCGGTCCATGTGTCGCGTCCTCGAAGGCGCGCTCGGTCGTGACTGGGCCGAACGGGCGAGCGAGCCGAAGATGTGGGAGACGATTCGGGATATCGACGACGAGCGTATCTGGAGCGCCCACGGGTCCCAACGCGAGTTGATGACCCGCCGTCTCCGGACCCGTCTCCGTGAGGAGTACGCCCGGCACGGTGCCGGCTCCCGACGCCTCCGCTGGCTCGATGATCAATTGCCTGCCGACCGACTCACCATCGGATTCGCCCGGCGATTCGCCACCTATAAGCGGGCCGGGATGCTTTTCACCGATCCCGATCGTCTTGAAGCGATTCTCAGGAATCCCGAGCGACCCGTCCAACTCGTATTCGCTGGGAAGGCACATCCCGCTGATCGGGAGGGGCAGGCACTCATCAAACGGGTCTTCGAGATGTCACAGAACCCGCGATACGAAGGTCACCTGTTCTTCATCGAGGACTACGACCTGCGTCTCGGCAGGACTCTGGTCACCGGTTCGGACGTGTGGCTCAACACACCGGTTCCACCTCGCGAAGCAAGCGGCACGTCCGGTATGAAGGCGGCCGCGAACGGCGGCTTGAACCTCAGCGTGTTGGACGGCTGGTGGGCGGAAGGCTTCGATGGAACAAACGGATGGGGGTTCGCCGAACACTTCTCATCCGACGCGGAGGACGCCGACACCCTCTACCGCTTGCTCGAGACGGAGGTCGTGCCGACGTTCTACGATCGGAACCAGGCAGGACTCCCCCTGCCGTGGATCGCCATGATGAAGTCCGCCATGATCACCGGGCTCTCCGATTTCTCAACGCATCGCATGCTGAGGGATTACGCCGAGAAGGCCTACCTGCCCCTCGGAAGGCGCGAGCGTTATTCCGGCACTTCGGAAGGCCGTAGTACGTAATACGTAATACGTATTACGTTCCGAGATCAAGGGCGTTGCGGATCCCGCGTACTGCTTGTGCGGTGCGCTGGTCGTTCTCGACGAGAGCGAATCGCACGTGACCGTCGCCGGAAGGGCCGAAGCCGATGCCGGGACTCACGGCCACCTTCGCCTCGTCGAGGAGATACAGGGCGAAGCTCAGTGAGTCCATGTGACGGTACGGCTCGGGAATCCTCGCCCAGATGAACATCGTGCTCTTCGGTTTCTCGATCTCCCAACCGAACCGATTCAGCCCGTCGACGAGGATGTCTCGACGCCGCTTGTAGATGTCGACAACCTCTGGGACGTAGTCGTCGCATTCGTTCAGAGCGATGATCGACGCGATCTGGATGGGTTGGAACGTCCCGTAGTCGAGGTACGACTTCAGCTGACCTAGCGCCGCGATCATCTCGGGGTTCCCGACGACGAACCCGACCCGCCAACCTGCCATCGAGTGGCTCTTCGACAGCGTATAGAGCTCGACGCCGACGTCCTTGGCGCCGGGAACCTGAAGCATGCTCGGCGGCTCGTACCCGTCGTATGCGATGTCGGCGTACGCGAAGTCGTGCACGAGCATCGTGTCGTTCTCCCTAGCAAACGCCACGAGCCGTTCGAAGAAGTCGATGTCGACCGTCGCTGTGGTCGGGTTGTGGGGGAACGACGTCACGATCACGCGAGGCCGCGGCCACGAGTTGTGATAGGCCTCGGTGAGTCGTTCGAAGAAATCAATTCCGGTCGAGAGGTGCACACGCTGAACGTCGGCGCCGGAGAGCACTGCCGCATAGATGTGGATCGGGTACGACGGCTCGGGGACCAGCGCCACGTCGCCCGGCTGGACGAGCGCCCACATGAGATGTGAAAGCCCTTCCTTCGCCCCGATCGTGTTGATGACCTCGGTCTCGGGATCGAGTTCCACGCCGTGCCGGCGCAGGTATCGGTCGGCGACCGCCTTACGGAGATTCGGAATGCCGCGGGATGCCGAGTAGCGATGATTCTTCTCGCTTCGTGCTGCCTCAACGAGCTTGTCGACAACGATCGGTGGTGAGGGAATGTCCGGATTCCCGAATCCGAGGTCGATGATGTCGACCCCGCTCCTGCGTGCTTCGAGCACCTTCTTCGTGACCTTGGCAAAGACGTACGGGGGCAGGTTGTCGATTCGTCGGAAATCCATTCAGTGAGCGTAGGCCCGACACCGACGGTTCGGAAGGATCGGATCCCGATTTGATCAGCCGGGGAGCAGCTTGCGGAGCGGGCCGGGGACGATCTCGGCACCCCACTCGGTCGCGGCGAGCACGAGGTCGAGCGAGTCCACCGAACCGTCCCAATGCTCCTCAACGATCTCCCGGCCTGCGCCGTCGACGAGATGGTTCAGAGCGATGGCGACGACGATCAGGTCATCGAGTTGGCCGATCCCTGCGATGAAGTCGGGGATCAGATCGATCGGCGAGATCACGTAGACCATGGCCGCGGCGGCGAACGTCTTCCTCTTCACCGAGACCCGGGGGTCACGTGCGATTCGTCCGAGGAGCTTGACGATGTTGGGGATCATGAGAATCGCTTCGCGAGCGATCGCACGGGCGTCTCGCTTCGGAACCGGATTCGTATCGAGTCGTGACATGGTCACGAGCGTATCGACGAAGCGAGGTAAGCGGCACCGATGGCCCCTGCCTGGGGACCAGCGCCTGCGACCAGGATCGGCGGAAGCAAACGATGATTGCCCCCATGGAGGGTTTCGGCCGCGATCCGTCGCGCGGGTCCGAGTAGCGCCTCGCCCACGGAACCGAGACCGCCACCGACAACGACGAGTTCCGGGTCGAAGATCGCGATCAGATTCGCCAGGCCGCGTCCAAGCTCGGACCCAACCTCGGCGACCAGGCCGCGTGCGACTTCGTCTCCGCTGTCCGCTGCCGCCGTGACGTCCTCTCCCGTGATCGGCCGCGATTCGAACCTCCCGGCAAGGGATCCCTCGGGGTTGAGACTCATGACCTCGCGGGCCAGCCGCACCAGGGCCGGGCCGGATGCGACGGTCTCCCAGCACCCCCGTTTCCCACAATCGCACAGCAGGCCGTTCGGATCGTGTTTGATGTGTCCCCACTCCCCCGCGAACGATTCGCCGCGGTAGACGGATCCATCGACCATGATCGCTCCACCGATTCCGGTTCCGAGCGTGACCAGCAGGAAGTCGTCGAATCCTCGGGCGGCACCAGCGACACGTTCACCGAACGCAGCGACGTTCGCGTCGTTGTCGACGGCAACCGGAACCTCGAGTTCCTCTTCCAGGAGAGCCTTGAGCGGGACATCCGTACCTTCGACGTGGGGCCCCCAGGCGAAAACGCCCTCGGGCCACTGGACGAGACCGGCGATGCCCACACCAACGGCCTCCACGTCGCCGGCCCACACCCCACGGATCGCTTCGACCGCAGTGTCGAACAACGGGCCCCGTCGCGTCGCAGTGTGACGCTGCTCGGCAACGATGCCGCCGTCAAGACGTACGGCGAGGGCTTTCGATCCTCCGATGTCGATTCCAATGGTGCTCATCGCCGCGCAGGCTATCAGGACTCGAGAAGCCGGGAACCGAATGCCCACCGGGGAGCGTCCGAACCGTGAACGAGCTTGGAGGCTCAGATGAACCGAATCGTCACGATCGCCGTAGCGGCAGCACTGCTGTTGTCCGCATGTGCCCTTCCCGCCGGC
>JBLWQS010000024.1:0-11368 GCA_048452705.1 Acidimicrobiia bacterium | reverse complement strand
GATCTGTGACTCCACGGCGCCGCATACGCCGATGCAACCCCCGAATACGCCATCAGGAACGCGACACCGCCCGCAGCCGACCCGCGGGCGGCGGAGCCGCTACTTCTTGGTCTTGTGACGATTCGCCTTGATGCGCTTGCGGTACTTGTGCTTGCTCATCTTCTTCCGACGCTTCTTGATCAGCGAACCCATGCAGGAGACCTCACTCGGTGTATTCGGGAACCGGTTCCGGCGGCGGCAAGGCCGGGCCGGAGCCCATAAGGTTCGCGGAGGATAGGCCACTACGCAAACAGGCGTCACTCTCATGTCCAAGAATCCAGCCTCTCGATGGCTTGTAGAATGCCCCGGATGCGTCCAATCATCGGGATTACGTCCCAACCGAAGCAGGCCATAAGCTCCTCCGGCAACCTCGATTCGCACGTTATCGGACACACGTATACCGACGCCATGCTCCGAGCGGGTGGTATCCCTGTGATCCTCCCGCCGGTGGCGAACGAAGACGTAGCCACGCTCGTCGATCGTCTCGACGGCATCTTCTTCACGGGTGGCGGAGACCTGGATCCCGGGCGATACGGTGAGGAACCTCACCCGGAGGTTCGCAAGGTCAATTCCGCCAGGGATGAGTTCGAACTCGCTCTCGTCCACGAGGCGAAGAGCCGTCATCTCCCCGTTCTGGCGATCTGCCGCGGCCTCCAGGTTGTGAACGTCGCTCTGGGCGGCACGCTCATCCAGGACATCCCCTCGGTCATCGGCTCGACCGATCACGGTGTGATAGGCGACGCCGTGTACGAGGCTCATCAGCCGATCACGATCGAGGCCAACTCCGACATCTCCAAGGCCGTGCGCACGACAGAGCTCATGGTGAACTCCATCCATCACCAAGCGGTGAAGGACCTCGCTCCCGGGTTCCGTGCCGTCGCCTGGGCCGATGACGGTGTGATCGAAGGAATCCAGCACGAGGACGACGAGTGGCCGCTGCTGGCTGTGCAGTGGCATCCCGAGTTCCTCGGCGACAACTGCGACGAAGCGTCTCATCTCCTGTTCGAGGCGTTCGTCGAATCGATCCTGCTTGTTCATCCCGAGATCGACTGGACGCCATACGAGGCAACGATCGGTTGCTAGGGGGTCCCTAGCGCAAGCCCTCGAAGTCGACGCCGAGTACTCGCACGACTCCGGCTTCGCCGAGCACGTCGCTCAGCGCTTCGATGACGGACCCCTTCGTCTCATCGGTCGCCAGAGCGAGCGTTGTTGGCCCTGCCCCCGACCAGGCTGCGTGAAGAGCGCCTGCGTCGCGCACTGCCTTGATCATCGCTGTGGTGATCGGTGAGAGTGGCCCCCGTGCCTCTTCGTGGAATTCGTCACCCTCCGCCGCGGTGAACGCGTCCGGGCTTCCGGTCCGGAGCGCCTCTACGAGAAGAACTGCTCTCGACACGTTCCGGGCGGCGGCCTCGAGCGGAACATCCGCCGGTACCACTTCCCTCGCTCGCTTCGTGGACAGCGGCGTATCGGGTATTCCGACGACAGGAATGAGGCGGTCGTCTATCTCGAGTCGGTGGGGTCCGTTCGATCCGACGGCCATGAGACCTCCCCACACAGCCGGCGCTGCATTGTCCCCATGCCCCTCGATGGCTGCGATGATCTCGTAGATCTCGTTCCTCACGGGCTCAACGCCGAGTGCCCGCTGGGCAGCTGCCGCCGCGGCGGTGGTAACCGCCGACGAAGAACCCAGACCACGTGCGCGGGGGATCGCATTCTCTACGGTGAGCGCCATGGGTCGATGTGCCGCAGCCATCACGGTGTCATACAGCATGTCTCCCGGATCGAGAGAGATCGGACCGTCCCCGTCGTCGACGGTCATTCGATCGGCTGGCACCGCGTCGACCACGCATCTCAAATCGACGGCCAGACCGAGAACGTCGAATCCCGGACCGAGATTGCCGGATGATCCCGGTGCCGACGCCTTCATCGATCCACCGGTTCGACGAAGATCCGAGTCGCCGAAGGCACGGCCTCTGTGATCTTCTGCTCGATCTCAACGATGGAGCGCTCGATGTCATCCCCACCGATCCCTTCGTCGAAGTCGAGGTCCATCGTGACGAGGATCTCATCCGGTGCCAGTTGCATGGTGAGGAGTCGGTCGACGGTTCTCACCTCACCGACCGAGAGCACCGCTGCACGGATCTTCGCCCGTTCCTCCCGGGTGGCCGATTCGCCGATCAGGAGCGATTTCATCTCGATAGCGAGGAACCATGCGACGCCACCGAGGAGAACGCCGATGAGTACCGACGCCACACCATCCCACAGGCCGTTTCCCGTCAGCTCTGCGGCGATGAGACCAGCCGCAGCGATGAACAGCCCGACGATCGCCGCACTGTCCTCGAACAGAACGACGAGCAGCGACGGGTCCTTGGATTCCTTGATGGTCTTCTCGATCGTCCGACCCGCCCGCTGCTTGTTGAATTCCCTCAAAGCCGGACGAAATGCGATGAATCCTTCGAACAACGCTGCCACGGCCAGCACGCCAAGCGAGAACCAGAGGCCTCCTTCGCCGTGCTCGTGGGGACTCCGGATCCTGTTGATGCCGGTGGCGACCGAGAGCGCCGATCCGCCGACGAACAGGAAGACCGCAACCATGAAGCTCCAGAAGTACATCTCCTTGCCGTACCCATAGGGGTGTTGCACGCTCGCGTCGTGGCGTGACACCGCGTGCCCACGCAAGAGGAACAGTTGGTTCCCCGAATCCGCGAGCGAGTGGATGCCTTCGGAGAGCATGGCGCTGCTGCCTGAGATCGCAGCGGCGATGAACTTGGTGATGGCGATCCCGACATTCGCCACGAGCGCGAGGATCACGAGCCGTTTGGATTCTGCAGCCATCGCGTTGAGCGTAGTGCCGTGACCGCTCGCGACCGATCAGTCCGGTGTCGCGATGCCGGAGAGACCCTCGGAGGCTGTTCGGCCCGTCGTCGGTAGCCGGTCCTCAGACGGAGACGAGCTCCTGGGTCGACGTGTTATCGGCATCGTCCGATTCGGGCTCTGGCGTAGGAACCGGCACGATCCTGCCCCCATCTACGCCGGACGCCTGTGCTGGGGGGCGGCGGATCAGCCAGATCCCTGCCGCGACCGTTGCGGCGAGTCCCGCCGTGATGAGAAACACGTCAAGGTTGCTCTCCACGAGGATCGACCCACTCTGGCGCAGCGGAGAACGCCCACCGTCGGGGTCGAGCGCCCATCCACCGATCCGGAACAGAGCTGCGAACGACAGAGCAGAGAACGAGACTCGCGTTGCCAGCGATCGGACCATCGGCCAGCGGTCATCGGACAGAAGAACCACTGCAACCGCCGCAACGGCGAGCATCACAGCTGCGATGACGACTCCTCGCGTGAGAATCGCCCTCGCCTGATCGGTGACGACACCGACCGAAATCGCCTCACCGGTATCGAGGGAGACGGGGTCGAGATCCTCCACGGCCGCCTCGACCGCGCCGGCAGGAACTGCGATGCCCTGATCCTCGAGTTCGGAAACGACCTCGGGCACGAGCGGTGTGAGTGCCGCTGCGACGTCGATGCTGGATTCGGCCCCCGGCGGAGCGATCAACGCTTGAACGACGTCGTCGATGAGGACGTCAATGGCACCCGCCGCGACAGGATGCGCTCGGACTTCGTCCAGAACCAGTTCGGACTCAGAATCGGTGATCCCGGTGGTCGCAGCAAGGCCCGCGCCGATCCAGTCGTACACCCGGTCGGTAACGAGATCCGCTGAGAGCGCAGCCTCAGTGGAACGGGCGATCGCATCGTCGTCCACGGTGACGGCGCGTCCCCAGAGACCGACGAGCAACATGGTCGTCGAGAGGCCGAATATCCAGAGCGCCCAGGGCAGCGTGATCCTGCGAACGGCCGCCATTCGGCCCGGCGGCGACACTGATGAGGTTTGATGGTTCATGAACAACGCCCCCGGATCGAACACGGGGGCCTGCAATCAGGGTATCGAGAATGCGACGTAGGGCACACTCCCGGCCGAGCGCACCATGCTCGCTACCGTCCCGGTCGTGAACGACGTTGACTTCGTTGAGATATTCGATCTAGACCGTCTGCTGGTACTGATGGTCCTTGCCATCGGCTTCGCGATGATCGCGGGAAACGGCTTCGCCATCTGGCAACATCGCCAGGGCAACAAGCCGAAGGGGGAAGAAGGCGAGTTCAGGCCCTCCCGGGCCTACTGGCTGATCGCCGTCGGCCTCATCATGACAACCTGGGCTCTGTTCTCCTTCTGACCGCAGACGGAACGTCAGCACTACAATTCCTGTCTCTGCGGGTGTAGTTCAATGGCAGAACATCAGCTTCCCAAGCTGAATACGGGAGTTCGATTCTCCTCACCCGCTCCACTGACCGCATCTGCGTAGCATGGCTGACCGGCCGATACTGGGGTATGGCCACCATCATCGCTCATCGGGGCGCACGAAGCCTCGCTCCGGAGAACACCCTTGCTGCTGCCCGGAAGGCACACGCAGTCGGGGCCGACATGTGGGAAACGGACGTCGCCGTCACCGCCGACGGTCAACTGGTTCTGATGCACGACGACGCGATGATGCGGACGACCAACGTCGCCGACGTGTTCCCCGACCGGGTTCCATCACCCTTCTCCACCTACACCCTGGAAGAGATCAGATTGCTCGACGCGGGCTCCTGGTTCGAGAGTGAGGATCCGTTCGGACAGATCGCCGCAGGACTAGTGGGACCGGGCGAACTTGCTGCCTATGCAGGAGAGCAAGTTCCCACGCTCCGAGAAGCCTTCAAGTTGACGCTCGAATTGGGCTGGTTCGTCAACCTCGAACTCAAAGCCCAGCCAGCGCCACACGACACCTTCGACGTCGTGAGCGCGGTCCTGGCGTTGGCAGAGGACGTGGGGATCGGACCCGATCACCTCCTGTTCTCCTCGGCACAGCACGAATGGTTGAAAACGGTGAAGGAGTGCAGGCCCGACTTCGAAGTCCAGGCCATCCTGGGCCTCTTCCCCGAGGATTCCATCGACTTCACGGATTCGCTCTTCCACACGTTCAACCCCCGAATCACGCGCATTTCAATCGAACAGATGGAGGCGCAACTCGCCCTGGGGACCAGGCTCAATCCCTACACTGTCAACGATCACGAAACCATCTCTCGGCTCGTCGAGATCGGCATCACCGGTCTCATCACCGACTTCCCTCAGCGAGGAGCGCGATGACGTCTTCCCCCACGACCCTGGCCCCGCATCGGTTCTGCATCGTCAACTGCTACCCGGCGGCCAGCCGAGACAACTTCGACCGATCCGACGTGGGCCACCCCCATGACATGTTCAAGGACTTCCTGCGAAGAGAAGCTCCCAACGCCACCACCGAGATCGTCTACGTCGCCGATCCGGAGTTCTCCCTGCCGCTCGGCACAACGATCGAGGACTTCGATGGGTTCATCTGGACGGGTTCGGATCTCACCGTCTATCACACGGAAGACCCCCGCGTCGCCATGCAGATCTTCTTCGCCGGAGCGCTGATGCAGTCGGGAGCGGCCAGTTGGGGAAGCTGCTGGGGTATTCAACTCGCGTCCCTCGTGGGCGGTGGTGAAGTTGCCGTGAATCCCCTCGGTCGCGAGTGGGGTATCGCTCGTGACATCGAACTGACCGATGCTGCTCGCACGTCGCCGCTGCTGGAAGGAAAACCGGCGAGGTTCGACGGCTTCATCATGCATCTCGACGAGGTCACACGCCTACCGGACAACACGCCGCTGCTCGCCACGAACTCCCACACTCACATCCAGGCCGCTGTCATCGAAGACGGGGATGCAGCATTCTGGAGTACCCAGTACCACCCTGAGTACAACCTGCACGAGATGGGTCGCCTGATCGCTGCGAGAGGTGCCGCCCTGGTGAAAGAAGGGTTCTTCCCGGACGAGGCGGCCGTCGCGACCTACGCAGCCAAGATGATGGAACTCGCTGCCAACTCTGATTCTGCAGAGTTGAGAGAGGAACTCGGTGTCGGCGACGACATCATCGACCCGCAGATCCGGGAAGTCGAACTGCGCAACTGGCTTCGGTTCATCGATTCGCGAACGAAGTAGCGGTCCGTAGTGCTCGATAGGCGGCTGACCGCCGGCGACAACTAGCATCACTGGACATGATTTTCTCCGACCGAACGATCATCGAAGCCATCGAGACCGGTCGCGTCTCCATCGATCCGTTCGATCGGGCCCTTGTTCAGCCGTCGAGTGTCGACGTTCGCTGTGACCACCGCTTCCGAGTCTTCGAGAACCACCGATACCCGCTCATCGACCCAAAGGCCGTGCAGTCCGATCTCACGAGCGAAGTCGAAGCGAGCACGGACCAGCCGTTCATCCTCCATCCCGGCGAGTTCGTACTCGGCACCACGCTCGAGACGATCAGCCTCGGAGACGACGTCGTCGCTCGTCTCGAAGGCAAGTCGTCGCTCGGCCGACTCGGTCTCCTCATCCACTCGACCGCGGGGTTCGTCGACCCCGGTTTCAGCGGACAGGTCACGCTCGAACTCTCCAACGTCGCGAACCTCCCGATCGCCATCTACCCCGGGATGAAGATCGGCCAGGTCAGTTTCTATCAGATGACCACAGCGGCCGAGCACCCCTACGGGTCGGCAACGCTCGGATCCAAGTACCAGGGACAAACCGGCCCCACAGCGAGCCGGATGCACAGAGACTTTCAAGGGAGAGAAGATGGCTAGACCGGCAGTGGCGCGCGTTGCGTCGATCATGCTCGATTGCAACGACCTCGACGGGATGGTGTCGTTCTGGGGGTCGATTCTCGAAGTGAAAGAGAAGAACCGCTTCCCCGGCTACGTGTGGATGACCCGCATCTCACGCGGTGGTCCGGCGCTGGCCTTCCAGCAGGTCTCGGAGAAGAAGGCGACGAAGAACCGGCTCCACCTCGATCTCAGCACCGCCGACCCCGAAGCGTTGATTTCACACGTCGAGGAGCTCGGCGGAGAACGGCTCCACGATCACGACATCGCAGGATTCCATTGGACGGTCTGTGCCGATCCCGAGGGCAACGAGTTCTGCATCACGAAGAGCGAGTAGTCGCTTCGTTCCGCCAGCAGACATCTAGCGCCCGTTGAATGCCGTGCCTTCGGTGAGCCAGAGATTCAGCTCGTCACGGCGCGGCTTGTGGAGACGGCCGGACTCCACGAAGTAGGCCTCATCGACGTACCCGAGGGCGGCCGGGTCGTGGGTGGCGATCACCACCGTGGTCCCCGAGTCCGCGATCTGCCGGAACATCCCGAGGATCGAAGCTCCCGTCGCCGTGTCCAATTCGCCCGTCGGTTCGTCGGCAAGTACGTAGCCCGGCTCGTGAACGAGGGCCCGGGCGATCGCTATCCGTTGCTGCTCGCCACCCGACATCTCATCCGGGCGGTGATCCGAACGGGCATCCATCTCGACGGCTTCGAGCGCTGCCATCACCGCGGTTCTGGCTGTCTTGCCGCGGACACCGAGGAGTCGCAACGACACGTCGACGTTCTCGTATGCGGAGAGGAGGTTCAACAGGCTGGCGGACTGGAAGACGAACCCGAGCTTTGTTCGCCGGATCCCGGCGGCGTCATGCTCACTGATCTGATCGACTCGCTCTCCGTCGATGATCACCTCACCGGAATCCGGCCGCTGAAGGAGGCCGATCATGTGGAGTTGCGAGGTCTTGCCCGATCCCGACGGACCGAACAGCGCGGCGAACGACCCGCTCTCCACGACGAGGTCGACATCGACCGCCCCGACCGCCCCGTTCGGGTACTTCTTGGAGACGTTGCGCAGTTCGAGGCTCATTCCGGATGCTCCTCAGAATGCAGAAGAATCCCGTCGTCGATCAACTTGACACGAACGTGGTCTCCCATACCGGATTCGATCAACATGTCCCTGGGGATCTGCACCATGCCGCGCTGGTCGATAGCGACCAGTTCTTCCTGGCCTTTCCTCCCCTGCGCGGCGATTCTCCCGTCGGCGATGCGCACGATCCGGTCCGTCCGCTGCGCCAAGGCCACATCATGGGTAACAACGAGCACGCTCAACCCGCCCTGGTGGGACAGTCCACGCAGGAGTTCATAGATCTCGAGACTGCTCTCGGTGTCGAGTTCGCCGGTCGGCTCGTCTGCGAGCAGGAGCTTCGGTCCAAGAGCGAGAGCCACACAGAGGGCGAGACGTTGCTGCTCCCCTCCAGACATCGTCTGAACCTCGGAGTACGCACTGTTGCGGAGACCGACGGCGTCGAGCAGGGCGAGAGCCCGCTTCTTGCGCTTCCTGCCACCAACACCGGCGAGCAGCATCGGGAGCTCAACATTCGCTCTGGCCTTGAGGTACGGAACGAGGTTGCGGGTGAAATCCTGCCAGACGAACCCGACATCACGACGGTAGAAGCGTGTCAGGTCTTTCGGTTCCAGATCGGTGAGGTCTCTCTCCGCAACGATCGCCCGGCCGGCAGACGGTCGATCGAATCCGGCCAGGATCGTGAGCAGCGTCGACTTCCCTGAACCCGACTTGCCGACAACCGAGATGAACTCTCCTTCATCCATCGTGAAGTCGAGGCCTTGGAGCGCGACGACTTCGAGATTGCCCTGTTTGTGGATCTTGATGAGATTCTCGGTCTGGATCACAGGAGGCATCAGCGGTCCACCTCCCTCAGTACTTCGCTCATCTTCCCGGCCGATACGCGCCTCGTCGCCCACACCACCGACACGATGAGCATCAGCCCGAGGACCGCAGAGAACGCGATGAGTGCGGTCGCAGGGATCTCAATGAGGATCGACGGGACGATCTCCTCCGCCGTCTCACCCAACTGCAAGAACGGCAGCATGACGACAACGAGCGCGATCCCGCCCAACACACCGATGATCGCCCCGAGACCGACGACAACCAGTTGCTCGACAGCGAACGTCGTCGCGACACCGCGGCGTCCGAATCCGAGGGCCCTGAGCACCCCCATCTCCTTCGCACGGCGAGTGACCGCAAGCAGAACGTATCCGGTAACCCCAGCAAGAGCGAGGACGACGGCGACGGCTGCGCCGACGAAGAGGATCGCCACGAGGCCGACTTGAACGGGCCGGCTCGAGAAGGATGCAGCGACGCCGCGAATCGTCCACAGTTCGTCGGGTTCCTCTCCGAGTTGAGCAGTGATGCGCCGGACCGTCGTATCGACGTTGTCGGTCTCCATCCACAGCTCCTGTGGCGCATCCGGACGCGAGAGTCCACCGACGAGGCTCCAGCTTGCGGCACCGTTGGTCCATGCGCTGATGGCGTCGAGGTCGACGACCATCGCTCCTTGTTTCCTCGTGTCGGTCATCGTCGGGACGGCCTCGACGAAGCCGACGAGCGTGCCGGTCATCACGTCCGGTCCGATCGAGTACGACGACGACTCCCCGACGTCCAGGCTCGCGATCGACGCAGCCTCACGATCGAGCAGCACGAAGATGTCATCCGGGATGCGCCTGAGTTCGGGAACATTCGTACTGGCACGCGATCGCTGCGGCACGGTCCACATCGTCACGTCCCCATCCCGATACAAGGGCGAGTTTCTCAACTCCTCTTCGGTTGGTTCCTTCGAACCCTCGGGAAGTGTCCGATATCTCGCTTCAACGGCCGTATCCCCATCAACGTTTCTCCGGATGGCAAGGTCGTTGATCGGTGACATCTCGTCGAGATCGAGGATGATGTGCTCACCGAACGCGATGACGACCAGGTCGTCCATGAGCACCGAGTCACCGTCGACGGCGAGTCCGCCTGCCGCCGATCGTTCGATCCATATCGTGTGCAGCGAGAGCGGGGGCAGCGGCGGCGTTGGGAAGTCGTTCTCCCCGGTGGTGAGGTCGATCGAGACGGTTCCCCAGCCATCCGGGGTGATCTCGACGTCGGACACCATCGTCCATACCCGGGTCTTCGCATCGATGACCTTGACCAGGACCCGGTACGTGTTTCCGGCGGCCCCTCCCTCTGCCTCGGCCTCAAGGCTCGTCGGGACGACCACGGCATCGACCTGCAACTCTGTCGACCCCGGCGGCAACTCCACACCGACGTCCGGTGCTATGCCGTTGGGACGGAGCAGGAGAAACAGGTCGGCGGGGTCGTCGGCACCGAAGTCAGAGCGCCAGGTCACGACCTCGGAGAATGATGCCGGATCGATAGCCAACACCTCAGCACGCCGACCGCTCTGCCGAGGCGCCCCATCGGTTCGGAGCACCGGGGAGCCGATCGCTCCCTCCGGACCGTCGAGGTACCCGGCCTGATCGGCCACGACTCGAACGTCGGCGCCGACGGTGAACTCGGCCCGATCGACGAACGACTGCTCCAGGGTGGCCGCATAGGTGAGAGCGAACGCTCCAAGACCGGTGGTGAGCCACACGAGCAGGGCCAGACGGCCGTAGGGAATCGGATTCCTTCCCAAATGCCACCCCGGCAACGAGAGCGAGAGCGACCTCGACTTCGTCATCGCCCAGCCGACGACCCTGAGCAGCATCGGGAAGATCCGCAGGAGGATGAGAGCGCCGCTGAACAGAAGAAGCACGGGGAAGACGATCGCGAGCGGGTCAAGGGTCGCCTCATCGCCGGTCGTGTTGACGAACCCGCGCTGGCTCAACTGGAAGAGCACGACGAGTGACAAAGCGATGGCGAACAGATCGAGGTTGTAGCGCTGTCAGACGGACTTCGTGCCGGGCCGCGCAGCGAGTGAGCGAAGTTCAAGCACCCCTCGCCGTACGTACGGGACGATCGCTACTCCCATGGCCAGGAAGGTGATGACGGCGCCGGCGAAGAGCCAGCCGGTCACAGGATTCACCTGGGTGACGTCCAGCGGTTCACCGCCGGTGAGTTCCGAAAGCGGCGGTATCCGACCTGTGACACCGACGAGGAACCTTGCCACGAACGGGGCGAAGGCCGCTGCCGCCGCAGCCACGAACAGGGATTGACCGAGATGGATGCCGACGGTCTGCCAGGTCGAAGCGCCCCGGCTCTTGAGGAGCGCCAGGTCGGCTCCTTCGCGTTCGACGGTCAAAGCCGACGTGTACACGAGGAAATAGATTGCACCGCCAACGACGAGGGCGAGCATCGCAAGGATCGGTCCCCCGATCACCACTGATCGCGTCGAGAACTCGTCGATGAGAAGCGGCAGGAACGTACTCGTCGGAATCGACCCTCCGGCCTCCTTCGCCACCTGTGCCTTGAACTGGTTGATCCGACTCTCGATCTCGTCGAGATCTTCGAGCGTCACCGTGTCGACGTCGAGTGGCATCCGCCAACGCTGGGTGACGGTGGGGCCGGAGAATCCGCGAACGGTCCGGTTCCAGGGATCGCTCTCGGGATCCACCGGGATCTGACCCATCCAGATATC
>JBLWQS010000023.1:0-11389 GCA_048452705.1 Acidimicrobiia bacterium | reverse complement strand
TGTAGTCGTAGTGACCTTTCGTCCCCCATGCCGCGATCGCTGCGTCGTGGTTCGCTCCGTTCAGGGCGAGGTAGAGCTTGACATCCCATTCCAAAGCACCGACCGGTTCGCCCGTCCCGCCGATGCGCAGGTCGTTGCCGAGTTCCTCAGTGACGGCGTTGGCCATCGTGTTCCAGTGACCGGGCGGAGTCTCCGAGTCGGGCCCGTCCGCCCAGAACTCGGCAACCGTGCGACTGAAGTCGCCCTCGTTGACGATGTTCGGTGCATACGCCGCCCCCGTCGTGGGGTTGGTGCCGTATCCGTCGCCGTCGTTCGTTCCGAGGGGGTTGGCCCCGATCGTGGCCGGCGAGATGTCGACCGTGGTTCCGGTGGCGGGATCGAGCACGCTGCTGTATGCGACGACCTCAACTGCCGAGTCCTTGTACTCCTGATCGGTGTCGGGATTGTGTACGTACGGTGGGTCACCGGGGTCGATCGGCACGCCGGACTCGCCGGCAGGCGGGAGAGCGAACCCAACGACGTAGCCCCAGTGAGGATCGATGGATTCCTGAACGCCGTTCTCGAGTTCGAGTCCGTTCTGCGAGATCATGTGCTCGATCTGGAGAGGCTGCCATCGGTTTGGATCGATCAACACAGTCCCCGAGCCGTCGACGACGAGTGCCGCGTTGACCGGATCGAAACCCGGCGAGGCGTATCCCTCGGCTTCGTTGGAGCCGTCGACCATCCCCGCATCCAGGATGACGCGAGCGATCCGATTGCCGAGCGCCGCAGGAGTGTCACCCTCGGTCGTCGTGACGTCTATCGGGTAGCAGAGGTCATCCATGAGTCGGTCGAATTCGGGGATCGTCTCGGTGGCGCCGATCGAGTCTATGTAGCGGGCTTCGAGGACCCGGAATGCGGCGTAGCTGATGGCTTCCTCGCGGGCTGCCTCCACGTTCGAGGCACTCTGCTCTTCGTTGACGAAGACGCCGGTCGCGTCCGGGTCGTAGGCCGCCCAGGCATCCCACATGGCCGCCGAGGTGTGATAGAGGTTCCGGGCATGAACCGTGGGGGCAGGGAGATCGCGACGGATGGCTTCCAGGAGCATCTCATCCCAGCGACGAGCAACGGACCAGTCGGGATCGTCCGTCAACGGCGGGCAGGCCGCCTCTTCCGATCCCGACCGCGTGAGAGCGACTGCCCCGAAGAGAACGAGCGCCACAACCAGGAGAGCGGCGAGCGTCCCTGCCCACCATTTCGTTCGGTTGTTCGACATGGCTGGTCTCCTCCTGACGTCTCCCGGACGGCTTCGTCTGCAACTCGAAGAGGTTCCACGAATCCGATGCGGTGATCGTGGCTAATCGGCGTTCGTAGACCCATCAGAGGGTAGCCCCGGGCCCCGGGCACATGGTCTGCATCATGGCCCAAAGGCGCTCCTGTCGATGCCACACGATCGCAACCGCGACCTCCTACAGATCCGTCGGGAAACGCCGTCGACGCGATCGACGCGATCGACCCCCGGTTTCGATGCCATTCTGATCTCTCTGGCATCCGCTCCGAGACGATTCAGACTCACAGTCAAGTCATATTGGGGGTAGCATTTATGGGACACGACCGCAGCCGCGGCCGTGGACAATCACTTGGAGGACAAATGAAGCGAAGCATGAAGCTTCTTGTGTTGCTCGCCGTGTTCGCGATGATCGTTGCTGCGTGTAGCAGCGACGACTCGGACGACACGACGACAACCGCTGCGGACACCGAAACGACGGTAGCCGCAGGCGGCGACGAACTCATCGTTGGCGTCTCTTGGAACAACTACAACGAAGAACGTTGGGCACAGTGGGATGAGCCCGAAATCAAGGCCGCGCTTGCAGAGGCCGGCGCGACATACATCTCGAGCGATGCCGGCTCCTCAGCCGAGCAGCAGATCGCGGATGTCGAGAACCTGATCGCTCAGGGCGCCAACGCCTTGATCATCCTCGCTCAGGACGGTACGGCGATCAAGCCGGCGGTCCAGAGCGCCATCGACCAGGGCATTCCCGTCATCGCGTACGACCGTCTCATTGAGGATCCGGGCGCCTTCTACATCACGTTCGACAACGTAGAGGTCGGACGGATGCAGGCACGTGCGATCTTCGAAGCTGTCCCGAAGGGCAACTACGTCATGATCAAGGGCAACGCGGCCGACGCCAACGCAGACTTCCTGCGTGGCGGCCAGCAGGAGATCCTGCAAGAGGCCATTGACGCCGGTGACATCGTCATCGTCGGCGAGTCCTACACGGACAACTGGGCTCCTGAAGTTGCACAGACCAACATGGAGCAGTTCCTCACCGAGAACGACAACGATGTTCAGGCGGTTGTCTCGTCCAACGACGGCATGGCCGGCGGCGTTGTTGCTGCTCTCGCAGCACAGGGTCTCGACGGTGTCGTTCCGGTGTCCGGTCAGGACGGCGACGGCGCCGCTCTGAACCGTGTCGCTCTCGGCACGCAGACCGTGGACGTGTGGAAGGATGCCCGCTTGCTCGGCAAGACAGCCGGCCAGGTTGCGGCTCTCCTCGCGGGCGGAACCGCTATGGAAGACGTGCCGTCCATGCTGAAGTTCACGACGCCTGAAGGCAACGAGATGTTCTCGATCCTTCTGTCGCCGATCCCCATCACCGCTGACAACCTCGATCTGGTTGTCACGGCTGGCTGGATCACTGTGGAAGACCTCTGCAAGGACGTTGAAGCCGGCAGTGTGGCCGTCTGCCCGTAGGCGCAAAACACAGCTGACATTCAGTTGATCGAAGAGGGCCGCTCCCACATTTCGTGGGGGCGGCCCTTTCGTTTCTGACAAGTCCGCGCAAAGCGTTTATTGTGTTGCCTGCTGTGGCTGACACACCTGATACCGATCGAGAAGATTCGCCCGACGCTCGCGCTATCGAAACCGACGTCACCGATTCTGCAGCTTCTGCGACCGGCGGATCCCGGTCCATAGGCACCATCATCCGCTCGGCGGAGATCGATACCCGCCTCCTCGGCATGATCGGTGCGTTGATCGTGCTCTGGATCGGCTTCAATATCATGTCCGGGGGCACGTTCCTGACGGCGCGTAACCTCTGGAACTTGACCGTTCAGACCTCCGTCGTCGCGATCATGGCGACGGGGATGGTGCTGATCATCGTCACCCGCAACATCGATCTCTCGGTGGGATCCATGCTGGCAGCCATTGGCATGGCCATGGCTCTGCTGCAGACCGAGATCCTTCCGGACATCTTTGGGATCGGCCATCCAGCCATATGGATCATCGCACTGGCCGCGGGGATTGCGCTTGGGGCGGCGATCGGCGGACTTCAGGGTGCTGTTGTCGCCTACGTTGGCGTGCCGTCGTTCATCGTGACGCTGGGTGGCCTCCTGGTCTGGCGCGGCCTGGCGTGGTGGATGGCGAGTGGCCGCACGATCGCTCCCATGGACAGAACGTTCCAGCTCTTCGGGGGCGGCGCCCGCGGCACGATCGGCGGAACCTGGACCTGGATCATCGGGATCGCCGGCTGTGTCGGAATCGTTGCACTACTTGTCGTGCGACGACGCCAGAAGATCAAGTTCGGATTCGAACCACGACCCATGTGGGCTGAGATCGGGATCGCTGTCGTGGCCTGTTCCGTCGTGCTGGGTGCGACCGCCGTCATCAACAGCTATCCCATGCCCGAGCGCCTCGCCATGCAATACGCAGAGGAGAACGGCATATCCTGGCCACCTGGAGGCTTGACAATCCCGCTCGGTCTTGCCACTCCGGTGCTGATCACCATCGTCGCGGCGCTCGTTATGCAATTCGTCGCGACCCGCACCCGATACGGTCGATACGTGTACGCCATCGGCGGCAATCCAGAGGCAGCCGAACTCGCTGGTGTGAAGACCCGCTGGACCATCGTCAAGACGTTCATGCTGATGGGTGTCCTCGTCGCGGTCGCCGCCTCTATTCAGATCGCACGACTCAACGCCGCGACCAGCGGTATGGGTCAATTGTCGGAGCTTTATGTCATCGCCGCGGCGGTTATCGGAGGAACGTCACTCACGGGTGGGGTCGGCACCGTTCCCGGAGCGATACTTGGCGCCCTCGTGATGCAGTCGCTCATCTCGGGAATGGTCCTCATGGGAGTCGACGCACCGCTGCAAGACATCGTCGTCGGCATCGTGTTGGTAGCCGCAGTCGCGTTGGACGCTTTCTACCGGCGGAAGGCGACCTAGCGAAATGACGCAGCAAACCCTCCAGCAGACGCCCCTCGTCGAGATGAAGAACATCCGGGTCGCCTTCGGCGGCGTCCACGCGGTTGACGATGTCTCGGTCGACCTGTATCCGGGAGAGGTAGTCGCTCTCGTCGGCGGAAACGGCGCCGGGAAGACCACGCTCATCAAGACCCTGTCCGGAGCCCACCGGGCGGATTCGGGCGAGATCAGCATCGACGGTGAGAAGGTCACTATCGACAATCCCCGAGACGCCAAGGCACTCGGTATCGAGACGATCTACCAGACGCTGGCCCTTGCTGAGAACATCGACTCACCGGGGAACATGTTCCTCGGACGAGAGTTGAGAACCCGCTGGGGAACCCTGGACGATTCCGCGATGGAAGCTGCGACCCGCGAGGTCATGGCCCGGTTGAACCCCCAGTTCAAGAACCTGAAGGTTCCGGTGAGCTCGCTGTCAGGTGGCCAGCGCCAGTCTGTCGCCATCGCCAAAGCGGTCTACTACAACGCCAGGATCATCATCATGGATGAGCCGACCGCGGCGCTCGGACCCGCCGAGACGACGCAAGTGGGTGAGTTGATCAAGAAGCTGAAGTCCGAGGGAATCGGCATCTTCCTGATCAGCCACGACATCCACGACGTCTTCGACCTGGCCGACCGGATCAGCGTGGTTCTCCAGGGCAAACTCGTCGGCACGGTCAACAAGGATGACGTGACCATGGACGAGGTTCTCGGCATGATCATCATCGGCAAGCTCCCCGACGACGTGACTCAAACGGAGTTGAACGACCTCCACGGCTGAGTCGCGGCTCCTCATGCCGGGACGCCGACGACCTATCGCCTATTCGGGCCAGATCCGACCGTCAGGGAAGAACGTCACGTAGTCGTCCGGGAACGAAGTAAAACCTGGCAGCCTGTTGAGGGTCTGATCGGCGAGTGATCCGGATCGTCCGATTCCGAGGAACGGGTCGAACACAGTCCCGGACACCGTGTCGACGAGACCGTCGGGAGTCATGGACAAGTCGACCACCGCACTGTCGAGTCGTCTGCTGAACACCGCCCACCGTGCCGCGTCATTTGGATCGATTACCACGGCAATCTCGAGGCCGGCGACGACGTCGTTGACTACGCCGATCTCCCGAAGAGCGGGTATCCGGTATGCGACGGTCTCCGTGCCCAGGTCGACGACGATCGCCATGTCTGCCAGATCGAACGCTGTTCGCCATGCGTGTACATCTAAGGCGAGCGATTCGGGGTGGGCTCCCAGCCAGGCCTCCCATGTGGTGAGTGTCGAAGGGAAGAGCTCTAGCCGTTCCCCTTTCCTCGGTCCGAGAATCGCCTCGCCGAGCGGCTGGCTCCAGATAGATCCGGTGTCGTGGTCCCACCACGTCATGGCGTTACCCCAGAGGGCACCTTGATTGCCAAGCGTGAGCACCGTGCCGTTGAGTTCTCGGCGATGGACCATCGCCGTACCGCAAATCGGTCACCAGCTGACGAGCAACGGTGTGCCCTCCAGGGAGTCGATCACCATCTCTCTCTGGTTGAGGTGGGTCACCGGGTATGCCTTCGCCGTCTCTTCTCCGGCGATCCCAATGACCAGCATCCCGGCAGGCCAGTCGACCAGGCTGGCGGACGTGAAGACCGGGTCGTATACGGGCAGGATCTGATCCCGATCCAGTAGCTGCCGATACTCGGGAGGCGTCGGCTCTCCTGCTCTCACCGGGTCGTACACGTCGCCGGGATCGCTCCGGACAACTGTGAGATCGGGTGCCGGGGGCTGCGCGAGAGGGCCGTCGGTCTGAGACGGTGTTCTCATCAGCACGGCCGCCACTGCCGTGACGAGCACAGCCAGGCCCAGGAGTCCTATGGCAGTGCGCACGCGAACAGAGCTCATGCATCGCTCAACGCCGTGATCCCTTGTGGGATTCCCCGGCTTCGCAGCCCGCAGTCTCCAGTTCCCAGCCAGAGCTCCGGCGCAGCGTCCTCGGTGCCTGGTGTCCTCTTGGCTCTAGACTCCCGCCTATGACCAACGACCCAACTGCGGCGGTTCCGGCCCCGGCCAAGACCGGCAAGAAGAAGCAGATCATCGCCGGGATCATCACCTTGATCACGCTTGTGTTCGTGTTCGGGGTCGTGTTTCCGCAGTTCGCCGACTACAGCGAAGCGTGGGATGCGGTCCAGGAGATGTCGAGCACCGCTCTGGTGTTCCTGGTTGTTGCCACGGTCATTCTCATCATCGTGTACGTCTGGCCGTACCAGGCGGCGCTTCCCGGCCTGAAGTACGGACCAGGGTTCGTCGTTCGCCAGACCTCGTTCCTGATCAGCAACGTGATCCCGGCCGGTGGTGCATTCGGACTTGCCATCCAGTATTCCATGCTCAGCTCATACCGATACGGGGCGGCGGAGACCACCGCTGCGATCGGAATCACGAGCACCTGGAACACGTTCGTAACACTCAGTCTTCCCGTGATCGGCGCCGTCGCTCTCGTCATCATCGGTCAGGGAACCAGCCAGGCATACGCACTCGCCGGTATCGGACTACTCGCGATCGTGGGCATCGTGGCCCTCTTCGTGGCGATCTTCTGGAGTGAGAGCAGCGCACGAAGGATCGGTCGTTTCGCCGATCGGATCGTCGGATGGGCGTACGGACTCTTCAAGAAGGAGCCGAGCCTCGACGTGGCCGAGTGGGTAGTCGACTTCCGCAATTCGACGGTTGACGTGATCAAGGATCGCTGGTTGCGGATTACCGCCACGAACTATTTCCAGCAATTCATGCAGTTCCTCATCCTCTGGGCGGCGGTCTACGCGATCCAAGGTGGTTCGACGGTCCCGGTGACCTTCGTCGAAGCGCTTGTCGCCTACTCCTTCGGGCGCCTCGCCTCGTTCATCCCGGTCACGCCGGGTGGTCTCGGAACGGTCGACGCAGCGATCACAGCGATTCTCGTTGCATTCGGTGCAGTGAACAGCGACGCCCTCGCTGCCGTGATGGTGTGGCGTGCACTGACCTATTTCCCTCAGGTCTTCATCGGAGCCGGTACGTTCCTCGTGTGGCGCAGGAAGCAGAACAAGGCGGCCTGAGAAATCGGGCTACCGATCGTCTGCGACCTCGGTGCGGGTTTTGCCGTCGGCGTCGGAGTAGATGATGACGATGGCGGGGATGTGTTCAACCTCGACGGTGACCGGCTTCCCGAACTCCTCGGTCAAAGAGTTCTCGAGATCCTCGATGGGTGGGATGTTCTCGGGACCGGTAACAACGATCAACACATCCGAGCCTTTGACTTCGATGCTCCTGACTTCGAGTTCGGGTGAATTTTCGAGCCACGCCTCCGTCGCATTCTGAGCGTTGGACTGATTGCTGGCTGCTGTGATGACGCTCGATACGGTGAAGGCGAGAGGGATGGCGATGAGGATCGCCGCGATGCTGACCGTGATGGCCACCCGCTTGATCTCGTTCGCGTTCTCCTTCATCTTGGAGATCGGGGCGAACCCGGTGAGGCCGAACACAATCATCGCGGCGAGGATGATCGACACGAGGTTCGTCAGGAAGAGAAGGAACGCTCCGAATGCGTCTCCGAGCATCCCGGCGTGCAGGGTCAACCCCACGACGCCGAGCGGTGGCACAAGGGCGACGGCGATCGCCACGCCGGCGATCGACGCGGAGACCCGCTTGTTGACGCTGGCGAATGCACCCGCGGCACCCGCAGCCAGAGCGATTCCCATGTCGATGATGTTGGGGCTCACCCGCGACGTCACCTGAGAGTTCGTTGCAAGTGGGATGAGTTGCGGTGCCCAGGCACCGATAACGAACGCGAGTCCGATCGACGCCCCGACACCGGCAGCGACCATCCCGAGCGATGTGGTCACTCTCATCGGCCACCCGTTGACCGCACCCGCCGCCGTCCCGATGATCGGTGTCATCAGCGGTGCGATCAACATGGCGCCGATCACAACAGCGGTCGAGTCCTGAAGGATCCCGAACGTCGCGATCGCCACCGACAGCAGCAACATGACCCACCAGGCCACCAGCTTGTTGGTCCGGTCGGGTTGTTCGAAGTAGAGGCCGTCGTCGATCTCGTCTCTCCGCTCGTCACCGACGTCCTGGAGCATCATCCACTCACGCACGATCTGCGACACCGACCCGGCATCCACGTCGACGAGGGCATCGTCGGTGTGGTGCTGGATCCCGTAGGCGAGCATCACCCCACCAAGGATCACCGCAGCAGCGGCCAGGGCAACGATGAATCCTGAGAAAACGGCCTCAGGGAGGACCACGACGAGGGCGGCGAAGACGAGGAAGAAGCCTCCCCTGGCCAGATCCAGTCCCCACGTCTCCGAGTCGCGTTCTCTGATCGCAGCGATCACGACGGTGACACCGCGTATGGCGAAGTAGACACCGATGATCAGCATGATCACCCTCAACGTCTGACCCGGCCAGACCAAGAACAGGACACCAGCCCCCACCGTCAGGAGACCCTCAACAAGATCGCGAACCCGGTTCCCCGGTATCCGGCCCCGTAGATGGAACCAGAGATCAGAGGCACCGGTGATGATGAGAGCAACGCCGAGAACAACTCGAAGAATCAGGAGCGCCTCACCCGGGAAAGCAAGAATCGCGACACCGCCAACGATCGCGACCGTTCCCTTGATCGTCGCCGGATTCAACCAGAAAGGCTCAACACGCGCCGTGAGCATGGCTTTTGCCTTCTCAACCCTGTCGGACTTGCCCACGATCCGTTCCCTTCGCTGAATCCCGGCCTGCCGGTGTGATTATTGCAAGGTTGCGATGCGTCTGCGTCGGTGCGTCGTTCCAGGATCAGTGCGGGACGTCTTCGCCGCCGTGCTGGTCGGTCGGAGAGACCTCGAGATGGATGGACCGATCCTGGTGCTCGTGGCGTGAGTCCGTCGGTCGGTGGATCGGATCGTCGAGGAACAGTCGGGTTCCTTCGACGTGGATCAGGCTCGGTCCGTAGGCATCTCGGAGGTGTTCATCGGTGAGGACTTCGTCCGGAGTTCCCGCAGCCACGACACGGCCGGACATCAACACGACGTAGTCCGCGACCTGGGCCGCCGTGAGGTCGTGTGTCGTCAGGACGATCGTGCAGCCGTGGGTCTGCTCCTCGTGGATGACGTCGTCGATGGCGTGAGCGGATGTGATGTCCAGACCGGTGAGAGGTTCGTCGAGGAGCAGCATCTCGTGATCCTGGGTGAGGCCCTGAGCCACGAAGACCCGCTGTCGTTGCCCACCGGAGAGTTCCGTGAGATGGCGTTCGGCGAGGTCGCTGATCTCCATTCGATCCATGGCTGCCTGGACGGCAGTTCGGTCTGCATCCTTCAGCCAACCGTATGCGCCGGTTGAAGGGTATCGCCCCATCGTGACGACTTCGCGGACGGTGATGGGAAGAGATTCGTTGACCTTCGTCGTCTGGAGCACGTAGGAGATGCGACGCTGCTGGTCTCCGATCGGGACTACGTCGATGGTCCCGGAGGACGGTTCTGCGAGACCGGCGATCCCGTTGAGCATCGTCGATTTGCCGGAACCGTTGGGGCCGATGATGGTGGTGATGCTGCCCTCGGGGATACAGAACGAAGACGGTGCCACGGCGGTGTGTGAGCCGTATTTGAACACGACATTCGTGGCAACGATGGCGGGGTGCGTCACCGGCATGCGTTGCACGTCCCTTCGATCTCGAATCGGTGGCCCGATACGACGAAGTCGGCTTCTTGAGCCATGTTCCCGACAAGCTGCTCCATCGCTGTCTCCTGGTCGCTGGATGGAGTCACGTCGATGACGGTCCCACATGACGTGCAGACGAGGTGGTGGTGGTGGCCGGTGATCCACTCTGCGAGTTCGAACCGGATGACTCCGTCGGATCCGTGCTGCGCCGACAGTACGTCTGCCTCCGTGAGAACGGAGAGCGATCGGTACAACGAGGAGAGAGGGACTGTGCTGCCGACTCGATCATGGATCTCTGCCGCCGTGCGAGGCCCATGCATCGTCGACAGTGTTTCGACGGTGCTTCTCCGTCCTTGTGTGAAGCGGACGCCTTCGGTGGCGAGACGCTGTTCGACGGCTTGTTCGAGGTGTTGCATTATCGGTTGCTTACTGATAGCGTTGTGTTGATAATAGGAACCATTCTCATTATGTGCAAGGAGTCGAGAGTGAAGAGATTCGCAGCGGTGATCGCGGTCGCCGCTCTCACGCTGTTGATACTCGCTGGATGCGAGTCCGGCGGTGAGGCCGACGCCGGCACCCGTGTCGTCGCTACCACGACGATCCTGGGGGACCTGGCACAGAACGTGATCGGCGATGCCGGCGAAGTCGTCGTTCTGATGCCCATCGGTGTGAACCCTCATGACTTCCAACCGTCTGCTCAGCAAGTCGCGGCGATTCAGAAAGCCGATCTCGTCATCGCGAACGGTCTCGGTCTCGAAGAAGGTCTCAGCGATGTTCTCGAAGCGGCAGCCGCCGACGGTGTCCAGGTCTGGGAGGTGGGGCCGGACATCAACCCTCGCCTCTTCGTTGAGTCTCCGGACGCCGACGAACACGATGAGGGGCTGCTCGATCCCCACTTCTGGCTCGATCCGCTGCGGGATATCGACACCGCCCGTCTCCTCGCCGATCGGCTCTCCGAGATCGAACCTGGTCGAGACTGGTCGGCGAGCGCAGAGGCATATGTTGTCGAATTGGAACGAGTTCACGCAGAAAGCATCGAGATGCTTGCTTCTGTGCCCGACGCTGATCGAAAGCTCGTCACGAACCACCGGGCATTCGGGTACTTCTCGGATCGCTACGACTTCGAGATGATCGGGACGGTGATCCCGGGCGGCGCGACGCTCGCCAATCCTTCATCTGCCGAACTGGCGTCGCTGGTCGAGACGATCGAACGCGAGCAAGTCCCGGCGATCTTCACCGAAACGGTCGAGTCCGACACGCTCGCCCGCACGGTGGCCGCCGAAGTCGGCTACGAGATCGAGATCGTCGAGTTGTACACGGGTTCTCTCGGCGAGCCCGGCACCGAAGGCGACACGCTTCTCGGACTGCTGAAAGCGAACGCCCGTCGGATCGCCGAAGCGTTGGACTGAGACATGAGACCACAGACCACAGACCACAGACGACAGACAACAGACAACAGACAACAGACAACAGACAAACCCTCGCACGGAGGGGTCCTGCTGTGGTCTGTGG
>JBLWQS010000022.1:0-11562 GCA_048452705.1 Acidimicrobiia bacterium | reverse complement strand
CGCGCCGTAACGGCGGCTATTGACGCGCTCGATCTGGGTGGCCTGGAGCGTCGACTCATCTCGAGTCTCTCTGGCGGCGAGCGGCAGCGAACGGCCATCGCACGAACGCTCGCCCAGGGCACCCCGCTGATCCTCCTCGACGAGCCGACCACTGCCCTCGACGTCGGGCATCAGGAGATGGTTCTTCGCGTCATCCGCTCACTTGGTCGCAGCGACCGGACCGTGGTGGCCGTCCTCCACGACCTCAACATGGCGACTGCATTCGATCATGTGGTCTTGCTGGACAACGGCGGCGTCGCCGCCAGCGGCACCCCAGAGCAGGTTCTGAACTCGGAGAGCCTCACTGAGGTCTACGAGCACCCGATCGAAGTTGTGCCACACCCGCTCCGACCCGGCATCCTCGTTCTGCCATCGACCGAGGAGTAGATCAGAATCCGAGTGCTGCCCGCGTGTTGGAACCGACGAGTCCATCCACCCGCAGAGCGTGGTCATCCTGGAAGGCGATTACCGCAATCTTCGTCTTGGGACCGAAGATCCCATCGTGGGGGCCGGGTGCATATTTGACATTCGTGAGGAGTTGCTGAACCCGCTGCACATCGCTGCCCCGGCTGCCCTCTCGCAGGATGCCGGATGCCGTCACGGTGGTCGTCGTGGTCGCAGCCGACGAACCGTCTGTACCGGTAGCAGTGGTTGTCGTTGTGGTCACCGGTGTACCGCTTGCTGTGATCCCTGCCTCATATCGGGTCTTGAGCGACGCTCTGGTGGCGCGTCCGGCCAGGCCATCGGTTTTCAATCCCGCGTCGGCCTGGAAGGCCGTCACCGCCGCGATCGTCCGTGATCCGGTGACACCGTCGACGGGTCCGGGTTGATAGGCGAGTTCCGTGAGGACCTGCTGGAGACGTCGGACGTCGGCGCCCCTCGTGCCTTCTTCGAGGAGCCGGTATCCGGCGAAGAGAGGATCGGCGGGTCCTCCACCGATAGCGTTCGCTCCGGCGTCGGCAAGCGCTCGGTAGGGGTTGACGATCACGCCGCCCGGGTCTCGCAGTTCGAAGTGAAGGTGCGGACCGGTGAGTTCAGCAGTACCGGAGTCTCCGACCCACCCGATGAGCTGCCCCGCTTTGACCGCCGTTCCCGGCACGATGCCGTCGGCGATTCCCCATGCGAGACCGTCGTCGGTACCGGGCGTGTCGTTGTTGAGGTGGATGTACCAGGACTCCCAGCCGTCGTTGTGGCGCAGCGCGATCGTGCAGCAGCGATCGGGGTTCATGTGATCTTCGCTCGTCCAGTTCACGAGGCGGACGGTTCCGTCGGCCGCGGCCACAACCGGGGTCATCTTCGGCGACATGAGATCCTGAGCGTGGTGGATCCCGTGCGATCGGGCAGCCCAGAACCAGTCTGCGAAGTAGTGGTCTCCGTCGACCGGGGCCGTCAGCGGGTAGTCGACAAGTTCACCGAGCTCGTGTGACGCCGCCGATGCGGCGGGGATGACGGTGAATGCGAGCAGCACGGTTGCGGTTGCTGCGATCGACCGCAGGATGTTCTTCATGATGTTCTCCAGAGATGCGTCTTCCTCCTCATATATCGGTCGATCCGGGGTGTACCTGAGAGGTTCGGACGGTTGGAAGAACGCCTCAGACGAGCGGCAGGTCGATCTCGACGGTGACGATCGGGTCGACTCGGAGCATGAGCAGTCTCGGCGGATCGAGGCCCCACCAACGGACGTCGAACTCACCGACGCCGGTGAGTCGGGGTCCCGGGAGGATGATGAGTTCACCTTCTACGAGGGTCTCGATGCCGAGAAAGCGGATCGTGCCGGTGATCTTCGCGGTGTCCCCACCGGTGTCCTCGGTCGTCTCGATCTCGGCGACGATGAGCGGGTGGGCGGCTGTATCGACACGCCGCTTCATCTCCCGGTCGACGAGCGGATTGCCGGACGAGAGATCGCCGACGGGAATCTCAAATCGCCCATGCAGGGTCTCCCCCTGGGTGAACTCGGCACCATCGAATGCCGCCTCGAACCAGCCGGAGGCCGTTCCGAAGGAGCGAATGGGGTGAACCGACGATGTGGCGACGAACGTGACGGAGGCACTCTCAGTGTCGATTGACCAGCGCTGTGGGTTCATGGCGTGTCGCCTCCTTCTCGGCAGTGTCTAGCGTCTCCAGAACGACGCTGTGAAAAGCAAAATGATCGGGTAGATCTCGAGTCGTCCGAGGATCATCAGCATCCCGAGGATCCACTTTCCCGGTGCAACCACCTCAGCGTACGTCGAAGCCGGACCGACCGTACCGAGTCCCGGGCCGACGTTGCTGATCGCAGATGCCGCCGCCGACAGACCGGTGACGAGGTCCATATGGGATCCCCACGCACTCTCGACGTAGAGCAACAGGATCGTGCCGATGCCGAACGCGAGCATGTAGACCACAACGTAACTGTGAACGGCAGACACCACCTCGCTCGGAAGTGGCACCCGGCCGAACCGGGAGATGGAGACCGCTCTCGGTCGGGTGAGACGGCGCACCTCGGCAGCGGCCGACTTGAGCACGATCGCGACCCGGTAGGTCTTGAGTGCGCCGGTCGTCGATCCCCCCATGCCACCGATGAACATCATCATCAGGATGACGCCGCCGAGGGCCGCCGGCCAGACGGCGTAGTTGGTGACCGAGTAGCCGGTGCCGGTGATCGTGGCGATCGCCGTGAACATCGATTCGCGAACAGGGATGCCGACACCGTCGAGGGCAACTCCGCCGACCACGAGAGCGGCCCCGATCGCCAGGCTGATGAGGTAGTACCTGAACTCGGGCTTCCTGAGATACTCGCTCGGATCGCGAAGCGCCCGGATGTGGAGTGTGAACGAGGCTCCGGCGACGACCATGAGTCCGATGACGATCCATTGCGAATACGCCGAGAACGCCCCAATGGATCCTGAGTTGGTGCTGAAACCACCGGTGGAGATCGACGTGAGCGCATGCGCGGTCGCTTCGAAGACCGTCATGTCCCCGAATGCGAGCAGCACTGCGGCCGCCCCGGTAAGGGCCACGTAGAGGCCCCAGAGGCGAAGCGCTGTACCGCGGAACCGTGGCGTGAGACGGTCGGGTTCCGGCCCGGGTGTCTCGGCACGGGCCAGTTGGATGCCTCCCGCTCCGATGAGCGGGAGCACGGCGATCGAGAGAACGATGATTCCCATGCCACCGAGCCACTGTGTCGTTGCTCTCCAGAACAGAAGACCTTTCGACACCCCCGCGAGATCCACGATCACGGTCGCACCGGTCGTGGTGAACCCGGCCGTGCTCTCGAACAGGGCGTCGGTGAGGCCGAACGAGCCTGAGAACAAGTACGGCAGAGCCCCGAACGCGATCACCGTGACCCAGGCGATCGCGACGCCTGCGAACGCATCCTTCGGGCGGAGACGCTCGGGTCGACCGACCCCGACGAGCGTCACTGCGCCGATGCCGACCGCCAATGCGAACGTCAACCCAAGGTGGAGAGCAGTCTCCCACTCCCGGTAGATCCCCGCGACTGCGATCGCAGGCAGAACGGCCGCACCTCCAGCGATGAGCACGACACCGACGATGTACGCGATACGCCGAGGCGTTGGCGTGGCCGCCCAACTCCTGGTGCGCAGAGGCACTCGCTACGCCCCGAACAGTCGCTCTACGGCTCCCACGGCATCGGGCGTGGCGAGCACCACGACCCGATCTCCCGGTTCGAAGCGTGAAGATCCTCGGGGAACGATCGCTGATCCGGATCGAAGGATCGCTCCGATGACCGCCCCGTCGGGTAGGCCAAGCCCGCCGACCGATTTGCCGATCGCTGGGGCTCGATCCATGATCTCTATCTCGAGGGCTTCGATACCGCCCGTCATGAAGTCCGCTGCCGACACGATGGCGCCCCGTCTTACGAAGCGAAGAACAGCGTTGGCCGCAGCGACCTTCGCCGAAACTCCCGCGCTGACGCCCACCGCCGGCATGAGGTCGAAAAGTGCGACCCGGTTGAAGCGTGAGACTGTTGTGGAAGCACCGAGCCGATCGGCGATGAGACATGCGAGCATGTTGATGGCATCGCTTCTCGTGAGAGCAAGGACGCCATCGCCATGACCGATCTCGAGGTTCTGGAACACCATCGGATCTGTCGGATCGGCCACGATGACGTCGATCTTGGAGTTCCGTTCGGCGATGGCGTGTGCCCGCTCGCGATCGTTGTGGATGAGCAGCACCCGACGCCCCTCGGAGCGAATGGCAGCGGCGCTGAGTTCGGCAACACGCCCTCCCCCGATGATGACGACGCGATCGATCTCCTCCGGATTCGCACCGATGAGGGTGCTGGCCCGGGTGACATCTTCAGCCTTGGCCACCAGAAGGATCTTGTCGAAAGCCTCGATGACGGTTGCCCCTCGCCCGACCAGTGTCCGGTCATCACGCACGATCGAAGCGATGACACAGTCCCATCCATCGAGGGACCGGCGCATCTCCGCCAGGGAGAGTCCGACGAGATCGGAGGTTGAGCTGACGATCCCACCAAGGATGACGATGGATCCGTCACAGAACATGAAGTAGTCGGACAGCCCCGGATGAGCGACGAGACCGACCAGCTTCTCAGCGACCGCCGATCTCGGGTCTATCACCGCTTCGACGCCGGACTGGAGAACGATGTCCTGGAGTTCGCTGTGCTCGATACGTGCGACCGTCCGCTCGAGCCCAAGGGACCGGGCGGTCTGACACGCGAGAACGTTCGTTCCGTCGTCGTCGGAGACGGCGAAGAGGATGTCGGCTCGCTCGACCCCTGCCCGACGGAGGACGCTCGGACTTGCCCCGTTGCCCTCGATGACCTGTGCGTCGAGCCGCTCTCTGAGGTGTGCGGCCCGATGCGGGTCGGATTCCACGATGGCGACGTCGTCACCTTCTGCGATCAGACGCGCAGCGAGGTGGGAGCCGTCTGCGCCTCCCCCAACGATCACGATCCTCATGTCTTCTCCCGATCGCTGTCTGATGCGAGACTAGCGCCGCCCCTCTCCCCTACCCTGCATGGATGACCGAAGAACACCCGGAGCGGGAGATCGGGGTCGGGCCCCTGCCTGAGCCATGGCCGGACGATCCGCGCCTCGACCCAGTGCTCCTTGCAGAGGGTGATCGACGCAACGTGATCGATCGGTATCGCTACTGGTCGCAGGAATCGATCATCGCCGATCTGGACCTCCGCAAACACCCCTTCCACGTTGCCATCGAGAACTGGCAGCATGACTTCAACATCGGCTCGATCGTTCGCAACGCCAACGCCTTCCTCGCTGCCGGAGTTCACATCGTTGGGAAGCGCAGATGGAATCGCCGCGGTGCGATGGTCACCGACCGGTATCTGTCCGTGAGCCACCACCCGACGATCGCTGAATTCATCGAATGGGCTCGCACCGAGGACCTTCCGATCATCGGCATCGACATACTGCCCGGCGCGGTTCCCATCGAAACAACGCACCTACCGGAGCGCTGCGTCCTGCTGTTCGGGCAGGAGGGCCCGGGTCTCTCCATGGAAGCCCGTGAAGCATGCGACAAGGTTTGCTCGATCGCCCAGTTCGGATCAACCAGATCGATCAACGCCGGCGTGGCCTCGGGCATAGCAATGCACAAGTGGATCGAACAGTATGCCTTCGGCGGTACTCGGTAGTCGGTACTCGGTACTCGGTATCCGGTCCATACGGGTTACGGACGACGGGTTACGGACTACGTTGCAAGGGTCACCTTTTCGTAGCCGTGGATCACGAAGGCTGGGTTGCGTTTCGGGGGTTCAACGAGGTGCAGGGTTGGCATCAAACCGGCCATGCGTTCCACCGCTACCGACAGTTCGAGACGTGCAAGGGGTGCACCGATACAGGTGTGGATCCCACCGCCGAACGTAATGTGCGTTGAATCACCGCGGTCGACGATGAACGTGTCGGGGTCCTCGAAGTGCCGGGGATCCCGATTCGCAGAACCGAAGAGCATCGCGATCTTCTCTCCACGGGTGAACTCGCGACCCGCATACGAGACTCCATCGGCCAGCACCCATCGCTCGAAGAGCTGAAGCGGGGGGTCGAAACGGATCATCTCCTCGATGGCCGTCCTCGGCGCTACCGGGCCCGAACGAACCGACTCCCAGGCGTCGGGAGTGTTGAGCATGGAGACGATTCCGTTGCCAAGTGAGTTGACCGTTGCTTCGTGGCCGGCGTTGAGGAGGAGCACGATCGTCGAGACGATCTCGCTGTCGCTGAGCCGGCCATCCGATGTCTCAACGGTGCAGAGCCCGGAGATCAAATCGTCCGTCGGATGCGTTCGTCGCTCGGCGATGAGATCCCGACACCACGATGCGAACTCGGCTGAGGCCCGAACGGCAGAGGTGGCCTGATCTTCGGTGGTGTCGAGTTCGTACATCTTCACGATCCGATGCGACCAGTCGAGGTAGCGAGGCCAGTCTTCGATCGGAGCACCGAGCAATTCTGCGATCACATGGATGGAGAAGGGTTGTGCGAAGTCTGCGAGAAGGTCGAACTCGGGCTGCTCCAAGGCGTTCCGAAGGAGCCGGTCGGCGTGCCCGACGATGACTGGACGGAGAGCCTCGATCCGTTTGGGTGTGAACTCTCGGAAGATCAGTTGTCGGAGACGACGGTGTTCCGGTGGTTCGAGCATCAGTAACGACCACTGTTCCACGTCGTTGTACGGGCCCCAGTCCGCCCTGAGCGGAGGCAGCCCCACTTCGGCTCTGGTCATGATCGGTTCGGGGACGCGCCCGAGACGTCGGTCCCTCAACGCCCGGAACACGTCGTCGTAGCGGGTGAGGAACCATCGCTGGACGCCATCGTCTCCGAGCTGTTCGAAGATAGGTGTTTCCTCACGGACGGCGTTGAGGGCGGGATACGGGTCCTGAAGGAAGGCCTGGTTGGAGAAATCGATCATGTGGCACTGTACGCGAACGAACCGCCGCGTGAAGCGACGGCTCGTCGGTGGACGGTGTTCTACTTCTCTGGTTCGATGATCGGCCCATCGTATGTGCCGTTGAGAAGCTTCTCGAGCGTTGACCGTGCGGATGCTCGCTTGGAGTATCCCTGGCTTTGCGCCACGATCTGGCCGTTCGAGGCCTTCACTCGGAAAGCCCACTTTCCGTTTCGCTGCTGATAGAGCTCGCCTTTTCCGGCCATTGGGTCTTTCCCTCCTTAGGAATTAGTCAGACCATAGCCCGCGAAACATATCCGTAGCGACTCATCGCGTCGCGGTGACCGCTACGCGTCGCTCTCTCGTTCCAGATCGAGGGCCGCAGAGTTGATGCAGTAGCGCAAACCAGTGGGGTTCGGGCCGTCGTCGAACACGTGACCGAGGTGTGCACCGCACTCGGCGCACGTGACCTCTGTCCGTACGCTGAGAAGGCTCCGATCAATCTCTGTTGCGATGGCGGCGTCCGACGAGGGCTGCCAGAAACTCGGCCATCCGCTCTTCGAGTCGTACTTGACCTCGCTCGAGAAGAGCTCAGCGTCGCATACGACGCAGTGATAGGAACCGGCTTCTTTCGTGTCCCAGTATTCGCCGGTGAATGCCTGTTCGGTCCCTGCTTCCTGCGTGACGTGGATCTGCATCGGCGACAGATTCGACAGGTCCCGTTCGTTGGTCTCACTCATCCTGCGAGGCTACCGTCACATCTATGGATACGCGACTGATCGATTTCGCCTTCGAAACCCTGGACGAGAACAGGACCCGCTGGGCCCGCCTCCCGGTCGCCACGAAGATCCACATCCTCGACGGCATCCGCACGCGTGTCGGAATCGTCGCTCATGCATGGGTCGCAGCCGCCACGGAGGCGAAGCAGATCCCGACCGATTCCCAGCTGGTCGGCGAGGAGTGGATGAGCGGACCGTACGCCCTCGCCGCCGGAGCTGCTGCCCTCGCTGATACGCTCCGCCGCATCGAGTCGGGAACTCCTGTTCTCGACGGATTCCCTGTTCGGAATCTGTCCAACGGCCAGGTCGCTGTGCGAGTGTTTCCGGCGAATTCCGAGGATCGTCTCTTTCTCAGCGCTCACACGGCCGAGGTGTGGATGCAACCGGGAATCGAGGAAGCAGATCTGGAGCGATCCGCGGCGTCGTTCTATCGTGAGATTGATCCGGATGGCACCGTTGCCCTCGTGCTTGGGGCGGGAAACATCGCTTCCATCGCCCCGCTGGACGTTCTTACCGAGTTGTTCAACTACGGCACCGTCACCGCTCTGAAACTCAATCCGGTCAATGCCTACCTCGGACCCTTCCTGGAGAAGATCTTTGAGGAGCTTGTCGAAGGTGGCTTCGTTCGCTTCGTGTACGGCGGAACCGAGGAGGGCATCTACCTCACTCGCCACGAAATCATCCAGCACATCCACGTCACGGGTGCCGGCCGAACACACGATGCGATCGTCTATGGCGTCGGATCCGAAGGTGAACGACGCAAGGTCGAAGATGACCCCGTCATTTCCACACCGGTGACGGCCGAACTTGGTGGAGTTGGTCCGACGATCGTCGTCGGCGGTCGTTGGTCTGGTGCGGATCTGCGGTACCAGGCAGAACACATCATGAGCCAGAAACTCCACAATCACGGCTTCAACTGCATCGCGTGCCAGGTTCTCGTTCTGCCTGAGGAGTGGGATCAGGCCGACGATCTTCTCGATGCCATGCGCCATGTGGTCTCCCAGATCGGGGGGCGCGGTGCCTACTACCCCGGGGCGATCGATCGCCACTCGGAAGCCGTTGCTGTGCACCCGAACGCCGAAGTGCTCACCAATGGTGCGGGACCTGTGACGTTCATCACCGACCTTGATCCCGGTGTGACGGAGGACGTGTGCTTCACCTCGGAGTTCTTCGGGGCCGTGCTTGGCGTTGTGCGCCTTCCCGGAGCGGACACCGCAGCGTTCCTCGACAACGCCGTGGCCTTTGCGAACGACACGCTCGAAGGCAACCTGGGAGCCAACCTGATCATCCACCCGACCACCGCGAAGGAAGACGCGATCGCTCTGGAGAAGGCGATCGCGAACCTCCGCTTCGGGACGATCGCTGTGAACTCATGGGTCGGTGTTGCGTTCGCCATCAGTCGGGCCACGTGGGGAGCGTTTCCGGGCAACGCACGCAGCAACATCGAATCTGGAACGGGCGTTGTTCACAACTCCCTCATGCTCGAGGGCACAGAGCGCACCGTGGTGCGGGGAGCGTTTGCGCCGTTTCCGAGAACGCTTCGACAGGGTGTCGTCCATACCGAACCCACTCCCCCGTTCTTCGTCACCAATCGCCGGGCCGCTCATCTGGGAGAACTCCTCACGGAGGCCGTGGTCAGCGGCTCTCGGAAGAAGATCCCGGCGATCGTCGCCACAGCGATGCGTGGTTGACCCGAGATTATCGAGTCGGCTCGACCCCTGCCCGGCGTAACGCTGCAACGATCGGCTGGAGCGAAAGGCCGATGACGTTGCTTCGAGAACCCGCGACGCCGCTCACGAAGCGCGCTCCGTCCCCCTGGAGCGCATACGCACCTGCCTTGTCGAGCGGTTCACCCGAGTCGGCGTAGACGGTTGCTTCCTCGCGGGTCACGGGATACATCGAGACCAGGGAAGAGTCGAAACCGTCTTCGATGATGGATCCGTTCTGGGCGATCGCCCAGCCGGTGAGGACCAGATGTGTCCGGCCGGCGATCGACAAGAGCATGTCGGCAGCATCGGCCTCGTCCTTCGGCTTCCCGAGTATCACCCCGTCGAGGACGACCGTCGTGTCGGCGCCGAGGGCGACGGACCCGTCCTCCGACAAGGCAGCCAGTGCTTTCTCACGGGCCAGGCGAACCACCATGCGGTCCGGATCTTCACCCCCGATCACTTCCTCGTCGACCTCCGGTCTCTGGACGGAGAACTCGAAACCGGCTACCGAAAGCAACAGGCTTCGGCGGGGCGATGAACTTGCGAGGATCAGATCTGGCACGCCGCCATGTTCGCAGGGTTCCGCAGCGATGAGGTACGGTTCCACCGATCTGTCCGGAGGAACCATGCGACGCAACATCTTCGAAACCGACCACGACATCTTCCGGGGGACCGTCCAACACTTCGTTGACGCGGAGATCCTCCCGTTCCATGAGCAGTGGAGCGAGGACGGCAAGGTCGACAAGGCCATGTTCCGAGCCGCCGGTGCCCAGGGACTGCTCGGGATGGCGATCCCCGAGTGTTACGGCGGTGGAGGTGTCGACGACTTTCGCTACAACGCCGTCATCGACGAAGTGGTAACCGCGTCTGGTGCTGCCGCCTCCGGTGTCTGCGTCACGCTCCACAATGACGTGTGCATCCCATATTTCCTCGCATATGCGAATGACGAACAGAGAGACCGATGGTTCCCCGGTCTTGTATCGGGCCAGTTCATGACGGCGATCGCCATGACCGAGCCGGGCACCGGTTCCGATCTCGCCGCGATCGCGACCACAGCGCTACTCGACGGAGACGAGTACGTCGTCAACGGATCCAAGACGTTCATCACCAGTGGCATCAACGCTGATCTCGTGATCATCGTCACACGAACCGGGCCGGATCCCCACGGCGGCCTCACGCTCCTCGTCGTCGAAGAGGGCATGGACGGGTTCGAGAAGGGCCGCAATCTCGACAAGATGGGGATGCATGCGCAGGACACGGCGGAGATGTTCTTCTCCGATGTCCGGGTACCGGTGGCGAACCGCTTGGGTGTCGAGGGGGCGGGGTTCATGCAACTCATCGGCAATCTCCCACAGGAGCGACTGAGCATCGCCGTCGGCGCCGTAGCTGCCGCCGAGGCAGCCCTGGCAGTGACGATCGAGTACGCCAGGGAACGAAACGCGTTTGGGCGCCCGATCGGTCGATTCCAGCACAACCGCTTCGTGCTTGCCGAACTGAAGACCGAGGTCGACATCGGCCGCGTGTTCGTCGATCGACTTTTGGGTGAGCACGTCAAGGGAGCGCTCACGATCGAGCAGGCCGCCGAAGCGAAGTGGTGGACAACGGAGATGCTCAAACGGGTCGTCGACGCCGGTGTGCAGATGCACGGCGGCTACGGCTACATGATGGAGTACCCGATCGCTCAGGCCTACGTCGACGCGAGAGTCCAAACCATCTACGGCGGAACCACAGAGATCATGAAAGAGATCATCGGGAGAGGACTGGGTCTTTGAGCTGTGGCTGCAGTGCAGCAGCTCAAAGACCGTGCTGAGTACTGAGTACTGAGTACGGGCACTGGATACTCGATACTCAGTACTGAGTACTCAATACGGCGCCGCAGGCGCCCCACCATGGAGGCGGGATGGAACGGAACAACGGGGTTGCAATCGCTCTGGTTGCGAGCGTGGTGATCACGCTCGGGTGGCTGTTCTTGTCCGTCACTGCGGCGCTCGGGGTCACCCTCCTCGCCGGAGCCGGCGTAGTGCTAGCAGCGCTCAATCAGAGAAGACAAGACAAGTAGCGAAGGCCAGTACTAAGTATTGAGTACTCAGTACTCAGTACGGCGCCGCAGGCGCCCAAGCCGCCTAGTTGAACGCCGGGATCCCGGTGATCGCTTGGCCGAGGACGAGGGTGTGGAC